>JAAYFG010000116.1 GCA_012728335.1 Tissierellia bacterium
ACTCTGATATGGCAGTTAGAATACTAAAAAAATATATAGTTGAAGATTAAGGGAGGATATTATGGATTTAAAGAATAAAAAATGGACCGAAGAGTATTTCTTCAAAGAAAGAGAAGAAGTACTTAAATCATGGCCAACAGGTGCAGAAGTTGACTTACAAGATGCTGTTGATTATTTAAAACAAATTCCAGATGAGAAAAACTTTGCAAAGAAATTAGAAGCAGCAAAAAACAAAGGTTTGACAATGGCTCAACCAAGAGCTGGTGTTGCTCTAATTAACGAGCATATTGAACTTTTAACTCATCTTCAAAACGAAGGTGGAGCAGACTTCTTACCATCTACTATAGATGCTTATACAAGACAAAATAGATATGAAGAAGGCGAAAAGGGAATTGAAGAGTCTAAAAAAGCTGGAAGAAGCTTACTTAACGGTTTCCCAGTAGTTAACCATGGTGTTAAAAACTGTAGACAAGTTATCGAAGCTGTAAACCTACCACTACAACTTAGACATGGTACTCCAGATGCAAGACTTCTTGCTGAAATCGGACATGCTGCTGGATTTACTTCTAACGAAGGTGGCGGATTAAGCTACAATATTCCTTATGCTAAATCAGTTTCAATAGAAGCTACTCTTTACTACTGGCAATATTGCGATAGACTAGTTGGATTTTATGAAGACCAAGGAGTTGCAATAAACAGAGAACCATTTGGTCCATTAACTGGAACATTAGTACCACCATCAACTTCTAACGCAGTTGGTATAATCGAGGCACTTCTTGCTGCTGAGCAAGGTGTTAAGAGCATTACAGTAGGATACGGACAATGTGGTAACTTACTTCAAGACGTTGCTGCAATTAGAGCACTTGAAGAACAAACAGAAGAGTATCTTAAAGCTTATGGCTATAATGATGTAGTAGTAACTACAGTATTCCATCAATGGATGGGTGGATTCCCAGAAGATGAATCAAAAGCATTTGGTTTAATTTCTCTAGGATCTACTGCTGCTGCTCTTTCAGGAGCTACAAAAGTTATTGTAAAAACTCCTCATGAAGCGATAGGTATCCCAACTAAAGAAGCTAATGCTTCTGGTATTAAAGCTACGAAAATGGTTCTTAACCTTTTAGAAGGTCAAAGATATGCTGATGCTCAAGCATTAAGAGATGAAATTGCTCTTATAAAAGCAGAAGTTAAATGTATGTTAGATGAAACGTTTAGATTAGGTAATGGCGACTTAGCAGTTGGTACAGTTAAAGCAATTGCTGGTGGTATTATAGATATGCCTTTTGGACCATCAATCTTCAATGCAGGTAAAATGATGCCAGCTAGAGATAACGAAGGATTCATTAGATATTTAGATACAGGTAATATTCCATTTACTAAAGAAATCAAAGATTTCAATAGAACTAAAATGGAAGAAAGAGCAAAAGTAGAAAACAGACCAATTGAATTCCAAATGACTGTTGACGATATTTTTGCAGTAAGTAAAGGTAAATTAATAGGAAGACCGGAGGTAAAATAATTATGAAAATAGTTGATGTAGTATGTTCACCAGGTTTAACAGGTTTTTATTTTGACGATCAAAAAGCAATCAAACAAGGTGCAGGTCATGACGGATTATTCTACGTTGGAGAACCAGCAACTGACGGATTTACTTCTATAAGACAAGCAGGAGAAAGTATCTCAGTTCAATTAATCCTTGAAGATGGACAAGTTGCATTTGGAGACTGTGCAGCAGTTCAATATTCAGGAGCAGGCGGAAGAGATCCACTTTTCTTAGCAGCTGACTTTATTCCAGTAATTGAAAAACACATTGTTCCTCAATTAATTGGTAAAGAATTAAATAGCTTCAAAGAATTAGCTGAAGAATTTGACAATTTACAAGTTGAAGGCAAAAGATTACACACTGCTATTAGATATGGTATTACACAAGCTCTTTTAGATGCTGTAGCTAAATCTAAACACCTTACAATGGCTGAAGTTGTTAAAGAAGAATACAATACAGGAATTGACATTAACAGAGTTCCTATATTTACACAATCAGGTGATGACAGATACAACAACGCTGATAAAATGATTATCAAAGGCGCAGATGTTCTTCCTCACGGATTATTCAATAACGTTGAAGAAAAACTTGGTAAAAACGGCGAAAAACTAAAAGACTATGTTGCATGGTTAAGAGACAGAATCCAAAAATACAAAGTTGAAGAAAACTATAATCCAGTAATACACATAGACGTTTATGGTACTATTGGTGAAGCTTTCGGCGATGATGTAGAAGTAATGGTTAACTATTTAGCTGAATTAGAAGAAATAGCTAAACCGTACAAATTAAGAATTGAAGGACCAATGGATGTTGGTTCAAAAGACGGTCAAATTAAAATCATGGCAGAATTAACTGCAGAATTAGACAAGAGAAATATCAATGTTGAAATCGTAGCTGACGAATGGTGTAATACTCTTCAAGATGTTAAAGATTTCGTTGATGCAGGAGCTGCTCACATGATTCAAGTAAAAACTCCAGACCTTGGTGGAATCAATAACACAATAGAAGCACTTATCTACTGTGAAGACAACAAAAAAGGTGCATACTGTGGTGGTACTTGTAACGAAACTAATAGATCAGCAGAAATCCTAACTAATATTGGTATGGCTTGTGCAGCAGACCAAGTACTTGCTAAACCAGGTATGGGAGTTGACGAAGGTCTAATGATCGTTAACAACGAAATGAACAGGGTTATGGCTCTTGTTAACAGAAGAAAATAAGATACTAGTCAGATTAATTAGACGAAAAAAATAATAAATACTTTTTGGAGGGGGCTTTTGCCCTTTCTGAATTGTATTTATATTTATATTATTGAAAATTCAAGTAAGGATGTGTGTTATGAAAATAGTTGATGCAAAGAGAATTACAGAAGAAGTTAAAAGATTATGTATAGAAGCAAACTATTTCCTTCCTGAGGACGTAATGGAAACTTTAAAGGAAAAGAAAAACGAAGATGGTTGGGAACTAGCACAAGACGTATTAGATAAAATCATTCAAAATGCTGACTTAGCTGCAAATGATGAAGTTCCAATGTGTCAAGATACAGGTATGTTAGTTGCATTTGTTGAAATGGGACAAGATGTTCATGTTGAAAACGGATTCATCGAAGATGCTATTAATGAAGGTGTTAGACAAGGATATGAAGAAGGATTCTTAAGAAAATCAGTAGTTAAAGATCCTCTTGATAGAATTAACACTAAAGACAATACACCAGCTGTTATTAACTATTCAATCGTTCCAGGAGATAAACTTAAAATCACTGTTGCTCCAAAAGGATTCGGTTCTGAAAACATGTCAAGACTTGCTATGTTAAAACCAGCAGAAGGCTTAGAAGGAGTTAAAAAATTCATTCTAGAGACTGTTGAACTAGCAGGACCAAATCCATGCCCTCCAATAGTAGTAGGAGTTGGTATCGGTGGTACTTTTGACAGAGTTACATTACTTGCTAAAAAATCACTTATGAGAGATCTTGATAACTACAACGAAAATCCATTCTATGCTGACCTTGAAAAAGAAATGCTAGAAAAAATTAATGCATTAGGAATTGGACCACAAGGATATGGTGGAAAAACTACTGCATTAAAAGTTGCTATCGAGTATTACCCAACTCATATCGCTGGTCTACCAGTGGCTGTTAATATCCAATGTCATGCTTGCAGACATAAAACTGTTGAGTTTTAGGAGGGGAAATCATGGATTATAAAATACAAACACCATTTACGAGAGAATCATTAAAAGATCTTAGAGCGGGAGATAATGTTTATATTACTGGATATTTATATACTGGTAGAGATGCTGCTCATAAGAGATTTGTTGAATTAATAGAAAAAGGCGAAGAACTTCCAATAGATGTAAAAGGCGCTGCTATTTTTTATGTAGGACCTGCTCCATCTAAAGGAGAACAAGCACTGGGTTCAGCTGGACCTACAACTAGTTATAGAATGGATTCTTATAATCCACAACTTTTGGACTTAGGGCTAATGGGAATGATAGGAAAAGGTAAGAGAAGTGATGAAGTAAGAGATAAAATTGTAGAACATGGAGCAGTTTATTTTGCGGCAATCGGAGGCGCAGGTGCTCTAATTTCTAAATCAATCAAAGAAGCTGAAATAGTATGTTATGAAGATTTAGGTGCGGAAGCTGTTAGAAAGATATATGTTGAAGATTTTCCAGCTACAGTAGTTATCGATTCATTAGGAAACGATCTATATAAGCAAGGAAGAGAGGAGTATTTAACTTGGGAGAAAGCTCAAAACAAATAAAAATTGTAAAATCAGCTAGAGCTGGTTCGGCGGAATCAAATGATATTCTTATTATGATTTCACCAAGTGATGAAATAGAAATTTCATTAGATAGTATTGTAGATAAACAATATGGAGATGAAATAGTTAGAGTAATCAGGGAAACTCTTGAATCTGAAGGTGTTACAGGAGCAAAAATTGTTGCACAAGATAAAGGTGCTTTAGACTTTACTATCAAAGCGAGAGTAAAATCTAGCATAGCGAGAGGAGCTGGTGAATAATGGCTTATAAGAGTATGCAATTTATGCCAGGGAATAATCCAGGAATGTTATTAAGTTCAAGTATTTTAGGTGCAGATGCAGTTATCATCGACTTAGAAGATGCTGTAAATACTACAGAAAAAGATGCTGCTAGAATGCTAGTTAGAGAATATCTTTTACAGTTTAAACCGACTAATGATATTTTCATAAGAATTAATCCACTAGACAGTCCATATTTCTATGATGATATAGATGCCATAATAGATTTAGGAGTAACTGGTATCATGTTACCAAAGGCAGATGTTGAATCTGTAAAAGAGCTCCATAGAGTTCTTGATGAGAAAAAATCTGAATTTGAAATATTTGGGTTAATTGAAACTGCTATGGGTCTTGAAGAGTCACTTCAAATATTAGGTGCTTCTGACAAGATCACTGGTGTACTTCTAGGAGCTGAAGACTTAACATTAGACTTAGGTGCAGAAAGAACGAAAGCTTCTGAAGAAATTAGATATGCTAGATCTAAGATAGTAGCTGTTTCAAAAGCACTACAAATTCAAGCAATAGATACTCCTTTTACTGATACAGACGATATAGAAGGATTGAAACTTGACGCTGAAAAAGCAAAAGCAATGGGAATGACAGGTAAATCGTCAATAAGCCCAAGACATATTGATACTATCAATGGTGTTTTTGCTCCATCAGAAGAAGAAGTAAATCATGCTATCAGAGTATGTGAAGGTGCAATAGACGCTAAAGAAAAAGGTTTAGGCGCATGGTCACTTGACGGTAAAATGGTTGATGCTCCAATCATTAAAAGAGCAATGAATACACTAATTAGTAGTGGCGATTTTAAGGAGGAGTACAATGGATTACTTGGATAAAAAAGACTTAAGCGAAGTAAAATTACTAGATGCTGCTAATTATCCTAAAAAAGGTAATGTAGCAAATAAAGTTAGAGAAGATATTGACGAATTGATTAAAGAACTTGGAATCACTGATGGTTCAAGTATTTCTTTCCATCACCACTTAAGAAATGGTGATAGAGTACTAATGAATGTTATGTCAGCAGTTCAAAGAGCTGGAATCAAAGATATAACAGTAGT
This sequence comes from Tissierellia bacterium, assembly GCA_012728335.1. Taxonomy (GTDB): domain Bacteria; phylum Bacillota; class Clostridia; order Tissierellales; family Peptoniphilaceae; genus JAAYFG01. The sequence continues at coordinate 5,648 of JAAYFG010000116.1, forward strand.
ATCTAGCTCTATTTTCCCAACTCATGAAGGATTAGTAGAATTGATGGAAGACAAAACTGTTACTAATATAGTTGCTTCTTATATTTCCGGTCCAGTAGGAGAGGCTATCAGCCATGGAAAATTAAGTGGTAATGTTATAATGCAATCACATGGTGGTAGAGCTAGAGCCATATTAAATGAAGAAGTCAAAATTGACTTTGCATTTATTGGTTCTCCAAGTAGTGACAACAGAGGAAATATATCTGGTGTAAATGGAGAAAATAGCTGTGGTGCTATGGGATATGCTATTGCTGACGCTATGAAAGCAAAAGTAGTAGTATCTGTAACAGACAGTTTGATGAAATATCCAAACTTCCCAGCAGATATTACAGAAGACTATGTTGATTATGTATTGTTAGTTGACTCTATAGGTCTTAAATCAGGTATTGTTTCTGGTACAACTATGATTACAAAAGATCCGGTAGGATTAAAAATTGCTAAAGATACACTAGATGCAATGGTTGCTACAGGACTAGTAAAAGATGGACTTAGTTTCCAAACTGGTGCTGGTGGTATTTCACTTGCAGTTGCAGACTTCTTGAAAGAATACATGGTTAAAAATGAAATCACTGGAAGTTTTGCTTCAGGTGGTATCACAGGATATCTTGTAGAAATGTTGGAAATGGGTCTTTTTGAAGCACTTTATGACGTACAATGTTTCGATTTAAAAGCTATAGAATCACTACAAAAAAATCCAAACCATTTAAGAATGAGTGGATCTCAATACGGTAACCCAGAAGTATCAAATGTTGTAGATAATTTAGACATAGTTATCTTAGGGGCTACAGAAATAGACACTAATTTCAATGTCAATGTTACGACTGGATCACATGGTATGTTAATGGGTGGTTCTGGTGGACATCAAGATACTGCATTTGGTAGTAAAGTTTCAATAATAGTATCTAAACTGTTTTCATCAAGAATTCCATTTATTAAAGACAGAGTAGATGTTATAACTACTCCTGGTAATACTGTAGATATACTTGTAACTGAAAGAGGGATTTCTGTAAATCCACTTAGAACTGATTTAATCGAGAAGTTTAAAGAAGCTAAAGTAGATATAATAGATATTCATGATTTGAAAAAATATGCTGAAGATATAATGGGAACACCAAAGAAAATTGAAAAAACTGGCAAAATAGTTGGTCTTTCTCAATCTAGAGATGGTTCTATCCTTGATTATATTTATGAAGTAAAATAATATGAAAAGTGGCGTTGCAATGATGCCACTTTTTTATTTTGCTAATATTTAAGGGAAATATCATTATATTATCACATGGAAAAGATATCTTTTATATACACTTGTTGCAAATATAGTAGACAAATTTCTGAAATGCTTTAAAATAGTATATAGTAAATAAAAATTGAGGTGTTATTAATGAACTGTGCAATTATTTTGGCAGCAGGTGAAGGTAGTAGAATGAAATCTAAAATGCCTAAAGTTTTGCATGAAGTAATGGGGAAACCTATGCTTCAACACGTTATCGACCAATGCAAAATTGCTGGAGTAGATAAGATTATAGTTATAATCGGACATGAAAGCGATAAATTAAAGTCTAAAATTAGTGATGAAAGCATTATTTTTAGAGAGCAACCAGTAGGCGATGAATATCCTTATGGGACAGGATTTGCTGTTATGCAAGGAATTGATGAGATAGATGATAATGACAATGTGCTAATTGTTTGTGGAGACACTCCACTTATTAGAAACGAAAGTTTAGAATCTCTTATGAACTATCATGATGAAAATAAAAATTCTGGAAGTATATTGACTGCAGTAGTAGAAAATAGTTTTGGTTATGGTAGAATAATAAGAGAAGAGAGTGGACAGATTGAGAAAATCGTCGAACAAAAAGACGGCAATGCGGAAGAATTGAAAGTAAAAGAAATCAATTCAGGTATTTTTGTATTTAATGGCGAAGCACTTAAACAATCTCTTAAAGAAATCAATTCAGACAATGCGCAAAATGAACTTTATATTACTGATGTAATTTCAGTATTAAAAGACAAAGGTAAATCTATTGGTGGACTTGTAGTTGAGGATAATGATGAAATATTTGGAGTGAATTCCAGGGTACAACTTGCTCAGTGTAATGAACTTATGAAAAAGAGGATCAATGATCATTGGTTAACTGAAGGAGTATCTATGATTTCACCAGATACCGTATATATAGAATCTGATGTAAAAATTGGAAGAGACACTATACTATATCCTAATGTAATATTACAGGGTGGAACTGAAGTTGGAGAAGAGTGTATAATATATGGACAAACTAGAATTATCGATTCAATTATAGGAGATAATACGACTGTAGAAAGCTCGGTTATTGAAGAAAGTCAAATAGGTAATAATACAAGTGTTGGTCCTTTTGCACATCTTAGACCAGGAAATAAGGTTGGAAATGATGTTAAAATTGGCAACTTTGTTGAGTTGAAGAACTCGATATTTGGGAATAATTCAAAAGCTGGACATTTAGCGTATATTGGTGATGGCGAAGTTGGTAATAATGTTAATATAGGATGTGGAGTAATTTTTGCAAACTATGATGGAAAAGCAAAACACAAGACTATAATAAAAGATAACTCATTTATAGGAAGCAATTCAAATCTTGTTGCTCCCGTTACAATAGAGGAAAATGCATATGTTGCTGCTGGATCTACAATTACCACTGATGTAAAAAGTGGAGATTTGGCTATTGAACGTGCAAAGCAAAGATCTATTGAAAACTGGGTAGTAAAAAGAGGATTAAACAAATAAAACTTAGGGGGAAATTTGGATGTATCAAGATGCTACTGGAGAGATTAAAGTATTAACAGGTAATGCTAACAAAAAATTTGTTGAAGATGTATGTAAGTCGCTAAACATTAAAATGAGTGACTGTGAAGTAAATCATTTCAGCGATGGTGAAATTAGTGTAAATATCAAGGAAACTGTAAGAGGCGCAGATGTATTTGTAGTTCAACCTACTTGTTCACCAGTTAATGATAATTTAATGGAAGTATTAATCATCATCGACGCATTAAAGAGAGCTTCTGCTGGCAAGATAAATGCTGTAATTCCTTACTATGGATATGCAAGACAAGATAGAAAGACTAAAGCTAGAGAGCCAATAACTGCAAAGTTAATCGCAGATTTATTGACTACTGCTGGAGCAGATAGAGTAGTAGTTATGGATTTACATGCAGGTCAAATACAAGGATATTTCAATATTCCAGTCGACCATCTTTCTGCTATAAGCAGATTAAGTCAGTATTTTGAACCATTGATGGAAAATGGCGAAGAATTTGTAGTAGTTTCACCTGATCTTGGTGGAGTTACAAGAGCTAGAAATTTCGCAAACCATTTAAACCTTCCTATAGCTATTATAGAAAAAAGAAGACCTAAAGCAAATGTATCAGAAGTTATGAACGTAATCGGAGACATCAAAGATAAAAATGTAATAATCGTTGACGATATTATTGATACAGGTGGAACTATTTGTAAAGCAGCAACTGTTCTTAAAGAATTTGGAGCCAAAAAAGTATACGGATGTGCAACTCACGGCGTATTGAGTAGTATTGCAGCACAAAGAATATATGACTCTGAACTCGAGGAATTTATTATAACTGATACTATTCCACTACCAGAAGAAAAGCAAAATGATAAGATGAAAGTTGTAAGTGTTGCAGATTTATTTGCTACTGCAATAAATAGAATTCATTATCATGAATCAATAAGTGTAATTTTTGATTAGTTAGTAGGTAATTTAATGTATGCAATTTTTGGACTAGGAAATCCTGGAAAGAAATATGAGAACACCAGACACAATATTGGTTTTAATGTAATAGACGAACTAGCCAAGAGAAGTGGTGTAGAATTAAATAAAATCAAGTTTAAATCCGTTTATCAAGAAGTATTTATAGGTGGAGAGAAAGTTTTATTGGTAAAACCTCAAACCTTTATGAATAATAGTGGACAAGCAGTGAGAGAATTAGTTGACTTCTATAAATTGGATTCAGATGAGATCGTAGTAATATATGATGATATAGATATAGATTTTTCGGCATTGAGAATAAAAGCAAAAGGAAGCGCTGGAACTCACAATGGTATGAAGTCTATTATCAACCACTTACAGTCAGATGCATTCACAAGACTTAAAATTGGAGTCGGAAAGAAGGATGCAAGGATGGATTTGGCTGATTTTGTGTTGTCCAGATTTTCTAAAGATGAACAAGATGATATTGACATAGCAATAAAATACGCTGCAGATGCGGTAGAAGATATAGTTGTAAATGGAGTGGAACATTCTATGAACAACTACAATGGGAAAAAGACTCAGTAAGGGCAAGAGGTAAATTTTGGAAAATTATATTTCTGATATCATGCTTACTTTGAATTCTTATAATAATGTGATTGAAGATATAAATAGTAAAAAGAAAACTGTTGCAGTTCATGGGATTGTAGATAATGCAATAGGTCATTTTTCCTATAGTCTAAGTCAGCATTTAGACAAGAATAATTTGATTATAACTTATGAGGAATCAAGAGCTAAAGCAATTTATGAAGACATTAAAAATTTATATGAAAAAGATGTATATTATTTCCCCAAAAGAGAAGTTTTGTACTACGACAGATTGGCCGAGAGTTATGAGCTAAATGACTCTAGAGTTGAAACTTTATATAATGCACTAAATAATAAATCAAATACTATTATAGTAACGACTATTGATGCGGTAATGGACAAAGTTATTAATAGGGAAATATTTGAAGCCAATACCATTCATATTGATACAAAAATGAGTATTGATTTAAAAGAATTGGCGAATAGATTTATTAGAGCAGGTTATGAGAGGGTTAGTCTAGTTGAAGGCAAAGGGCAGTTCTCCATACGAGGGGGAATAGTTGATTTTTTTGCGCCTAATTACTCTATGCCTCACAGGATTGAATTATTTGATATAGAAGTTGACTCCATTAGGGAGTTTGACCCTGATACACAAAAATCTGTGGAAATGGTTGAAGAGGTATATATTCCACCGGCGAAAGACATTCTACTACAAAAGGAATACTCAAAGGATATTATTAAAGGGATAAGTGATGGGTTAAGCAAGTCGAAATTGGACAGTAAAGAAGCTGTAAGCCGATTGAATGCAAAATTCGAGCGATACATTGAACAATTAGACGAAATGGCTTATATCCAAAATAGAGACCTGATAATTCCTTTTATCCCAGAAGATAGAATGTCATCACTATTAGACTATTTAGACCGAAAGAGTTCTTTTATTATCATAGATGAACCTAAGAGAATTGAAGAATTAGTGCAATCTGAAAAACTAGAGAGAATGGAAAGAGTCGCTGATTTAATTGAAAAGGGAGAAATTCTTCCTAAAAATGAAGAAACTCAATATGATTTTTCTAGAGTCTTAGAAATCATGAATCCATTTAGCAAAATAACTCTAAGTAATATCTTAAAAGACAACAAACACTTTAAACCTAGCTCCATAATTAGTTTTAATATGAAAACGGGGTCTAATTACAGTGGAAAATTAAATCTGTTAAAAGAGGAGTTAGAACATTTTCAATATAGAGGTTACAAAGTACTCATTTTCGCTGGAAGTGCGGAAAGAAGAGACAAACTCTACGATACTCTTATTAACTTAGAGATTCCCGTAGAAAAAGTTGAAAATCTAGATGCCACACTTAAGAGTGGTCAGGTATTAATTTCTGATAAGGGGATTCACAGAGGTTTTGAATATAGCGATATAAAATTTGTTGTTATAAACCATAGGGAAATCTTTGGAAGAACTAGTAAAAAGAAGAAAGACAAGAAAAAGAAAAAAAGCGACTTGAACTTTGCTGATTTGAAAATTGGGGATTATGTAGTGCACGAAAGTCACGGTATCGGTCAGTATAAGGGCACAAGACAATTGGAAGTTCAAGGCATAAAGAGAGACTATTTGCTTATTCAATACAAAGGTGAAGATAGATTATTTATTCCTACTGATCAATTGAATATGATTCACAAATATATTGGAGATGGGGGAGTAAAACCTAGAACCAATAAATTGAATAGCACTGAGTGGAAAAAAACTAAGAGCAAAGCTAAATCTGCCGTTGAAGATATGGCAGAAGACTTAATAAAACTATACGGTACTAGAGAAACTGTTAAAGGTTATCAGTTCTCACCAGATACAGATTGGCAATTTCAATTTGAAGACTCTTTCCAATTTGAGGAGACACAAGGACAAATTGATTCTATCAATGAGATAAAGAGTGATATGGAATCTGATAAACCGATGGATAGACTTCTATGCGCTGATGTTGGTTATGGTAAGACGGAAGTTGCAATAAGGGCGGCTTTTAAAGCTGTAATGGATGGAAAACAAGTAGCATTTCTAGTTCCGACAACCCTATTGGCTCAACAACACTATAACACGATAATTCAAAGATTTAGAGATTTTCCAATTGAAATAGTAGTATTGAGTAGATTTAAAAGTAAAGCTGAGATCAAGGCTGATATAGATAGGATTAGAAAAGGGTTAGTAGATATTGTAGTGGGAACTCATCGGATACTATCGAAAGACTTACAGTTTAAAGATTTAGGGCTTTTGATAATTGACGAAGAGCAAAGATTTGGCGTAAAACATAAAGAAACATTGAAATTGTTAAAAGAAAATGTTGATACACTGACGCTTACTGCTACTCCAATCCCTAGGACATTGCAGATGTCCATGATTGGAATTAGAGATATGTCTGTAATAGAGGAACCACCCGAAGACAGATATCCAATCCAAACTTATGTTGTTGAGTACAACGAAATGATGATTAGAGATGCGATTTTAAAAGAAATAAGTCGTGGTGGTCAAGTTTATTTTGTATATAACAGAGTAGATGGTATAATTAACATGTCGCAAAAATTGAAGGAGTTAGTTCCGGAGGCTGAATTTGCCGTAGCACATGGGCAAATGAGTGAAACTGAACTTGAAGGAACTATGTTAAACTTCCTTGAAGGCGATATAGATGTACTCGTCTGCACTACTATTATAGAGACGGGAATTGATATTCCGAATGTAAACACCATTATCATAAACGATGCTGATAAATTAGGATTATCTCAACTCTATCAACTTAGAGGAAGAGTAGGTAGAACTAATAGATTGGCATACGGATACTTTATGTATCAAAGGGATAAAGTGCTTACTGAGATAGCTGAGAAACGTCTAATGACCATAAAAGAGTTTACAGAATTTGGTTCAGGTTATAAAATTGCTATTAGAGACCTTGAAATTAGAGGGGCAGGTAATATACTTGGGCAGAAACAGAGTGGTCATATAGAGGCTATAGGATATGATTTATATATGAAATACCTAGGAACTGCAATTAAAAAGTACAAAGGTGAAAAAGTAGTTGAAACTGTCGATACTCTAATTGACATAACCATAGATGCTTTCATTAGTGAGAGTTATATACCTGATGCTGAGCAAAGACTAGATATATATAAGAAAATTTCTGTCATAGAAAATGAAGATGATTACGAAGAATTAGTTGATGAGATTATAGATAGATATAGTGATATGCCTGAAGAGGTAAATAATCTATTAGATATATCTCTAATTAAACAAATGTCTACTAAGAGACATATTAAGTCAATTATAGGAAATCTCAATGAGATTAAAATTGAGATGCAAGAAGATTATAAACTGAATTTTGAGATATTTAATGAGTTAAAAGAAGTTTATGGAAATAGTGTGGACTTTATATTATCAAACCCAAATGGTATAATATACAGGCCTAAAAAATATCCATTACATTCACTAAAAGAATTGGTGGAGATGATTAATGAAAACTCATTCTATAATTGATAAGATTTTGAATTAAAAAGGAGATGCACATAATTATGTCAAAAATGAAAAAATTACTTACGGTATTATTAGCTGGAACTATGATGTTCAGTTTAGTAGCTTGTGGTAGTAAAAAACCTGAAGGTGCCGTAGCAGAAGTAAATGGAACTATTATAACTGAAGAAGATTTTGAAGCTCTATATGGTATGCAAAGAGGATATATCCTTATGCAAGGTGGAGAAGGGATTCTTGATGAGTTTTATGATGAAGAAAATGGAATCACTTTCGGAGAACAAATCAGAAGTAATATTCTAAACCAATTAGTAGTGACTGAAATACTAGCTCAAGAAGGTAAAAAAGAAGACGTAGAAGTAGATGCTGCTGAAGTTGAAGCTGAGTTAGCGAACCAAATTGAGGGTGTAGGTGGAGTTGAAGCTTTAGGTGAGATTGGTATAAGTGAAGAAATGCTTAAAAAGAGTATTGAAGATACTTATTACATCAATGGATTAAGAGAAGCTAAGATGGAAACATTTAAAGTAGATGACAAAGCAGTAGAAGAGTATTTCGAAGAGCATAAAGCTGGTTATAAAACTGCAAAAGCAAGCCATATATTAGTTGAAACAGAAGAAGAAGCTAAAGATATAGTCAAGAGACTAGAAGCAGGTGAAGATTTTGCAGAACTTGCAGTAGAGTTGTCTCAAGACCCAGGTTCAGCTCAAGCAGGTGGAGAACTTGGCGAATTCGGACAAGGACAAATGGTTGCAGAATTTGATGAATATGTATTTTCAGGAGAAGTGGGAGCTATAAGTGATCCTATTCAGTCTGATTTTGGATATCACATAATTAAAATTACTGACAGATTTGAAGATTTAGAACATTTTAGAGAAGATATTGAAATGGCTCTTAAAGCTGAACAATGGTCAGACTATGTAGATGGACTGCAAAAGAGAACTAAAGCAAAAATCTATCTAGATCCAAAAGAAGAACTAGAAAAGTATAAAGTTGAAGAAGAGGCTCCAGCTGAAGGTGAAGAAGTGCCGGAAGAACCAGCTGAAAACACTGAAGAAACACCAGAAGAACCAGTAGAAGAGGCTGAAGAAAAAGAAGAGAAAAAAGAAGGAACTAAATAGGCATATAAACTAAGGCAAACTATGATGTATTTATAGTTTGCCTTTTATATTTTATTAATATGTGTTTTGGAATACTAATGATTAGACAAGTTCGTTATTATTTAGTAAAATTATCTTGAGGTGTTATTATGAATACTATTTGTATAGTGGGAATTGGGTCGACCAATGAAGATGATTTGACTTTAAAGGCATTGAAGGAAATCCAATCTGGTAAAAAACTGTATGCAAGAACGAATCAACATGAAGTAATTAAATATATTGAAAGTTTAGGTATCGAAGTTGAAACTTTCGATAGTGAATATAATTCAGGTGTAGAGATAGAAGAAACATCAGAAAATATAGTGAAGAGGTTAATAGATAGTGCTAGGGAAGAAGAGATAGTATATTTGGTCCCAGGAGGCCCTACAATAGGTGAAGATACTGTAAGACGACTAATTGATCGCGAAATTGATATAAACCTTGTAGCAGGGCTTAGTACGGCAGATACTATCTTAGCAAATCAAAAAATAGTTACAGATGTATACAGAGTAATCGATGGAAGTAGTTTAGATATATACGACTTAAACTATAAAGAAGACTTGATAATTACTGAAATTGATAATGAATTGTTATTGCAGGACATAAAACTTCAATTACTAGAAGTCTATCCTCCAGAATCAGAAGTTTTAGTAATAAAAGATTCAGGACTTAATAGTGAAAACGTATTAAAAGTTAAAATATATGAAATAGGAAATAATATTGTATTAAATCATCAAACGTCAATTTTTATTCCTAAGATTAACGAAGAAGCTTCATACAATTTTAATGACGCATTGAAAATCACTAGGAGACTTAGGGGAGAAGATCGCTGTAAGTGGGATGCTGAGCAGACTCACGAGAGTTTGCGAGAGAATTTGATTGAAGAAGCATACGAAGTTGTGGAAGCAATTGATAGTGGAGACATAGATTCTTTAGTAGATGAGCTTGGAGACTTGTTATATCAAGTGTTGCTACATTCTGAAATAGGTATTGACGAAGGGACGTTTAATGTATATGATGTAACTAGAAACCTATCAGATAAGCTAATTTATCGACATCCACACGTTTTTTTAGAAAAAAATGTAGATAATTCTGAAAAACTATTGTATAATTGGGATAGACTTAAGAATGAATCCCGAAATATACACACTTTCGGCGAAGAATTAAGATCTATCAAAGGATTACCTTCGACTTTAAGAGCAGATAAAATCATCAGTAAAGCTTATAAGATTAATTTTAAGTGGGATGATGTGTCTGGAGTAATAGCAAAAGTAGAAGAAGAGCTTAGAGAAGTAAGAGATGCATTAGATGGAAATGGAGATATTGAAGAAGAACTTGGAGATCTTATTTTCACAGTAGTAAATCTCGTTAACTATCTAGGATATAGTTCAGAATTATTGCTCAACCAAGCGTGTGAAAAATTCATTTCTAGATTTGAAAAAATGGATGAACTTGTACTTAATGAAAATTTAGATATTAGAAATTTGGATTTGGATACATTAGATAGCTTGTGGAATATGGCAAAAAACTTAATACGGTAGTACATTTTTATATTATACAAGATTTAAGGAGGAAATTTGATGAACAAATCAGAGTTGGTAGCTCGTATAGCTGAAAAAAGTGGTTTAACAAAAAAAGACGCAGAAGGTGCTTTAAATGCATTCTTAAAATCTGTTGAAGAAGCATTAGTAGAAGGTGACAAAGTTCAATTAGTTGGCTTTGGTACTTTTGAAGTAAGAGACAGAAAAGCAAGAGAGGGTAGAAATCCAAGAAACCCTGAAGAAAAAATTCATATTCCAGCTTCTAAAGCTCCAGTATTTAGAGCAGGAAAAGCATTAAAAGAATCTGTAAACAAATAAGGATTCCAATATAAAATCAGACAGAAATGTCTGATTTTATCTTTATATGGATAGAAATCGTGGAGGAATTATGAGAATAGACAAGTTTTTAAAAGACTCTAGACTGATAAAAAGAAGAACAGTAGCAAAAGAAGCTTGTGATTCAGGCAGAGTACTTATTAATGATAAAGTAGTAAAAGCTGGTGCAGAAGTAAATTCTGGTGATATAATAGAAATTAGATTTGCGAAGTCAAATTTAGTAGTAGAAGTGACTGAAATCATCAAAAATCCTAAATCAAGTGATGTAAGTGAAATGTATAGAGTGATATCAAGCGAAAAATCTGAAGAGTAAAAGAATTATTTCTAAATAAGGTGATCGGAATGAGCAAGGAAAATAAAGGTGGCTTTAAATTAATACATTTATTACTAATCGTATTTTTTGTATATTTTGGAGTAACTGTATTTAAACAAAATAGGATAATTAAAGAACTTAAAAGTGAAAAAACTGAGATGAATGCTCAAATAGAACAGATTAAGGCTGACATAGATTACCTTAATGAAGAAATTGAGAGCGCAGGAACTTTAAAGTTTATAGAGAGAGTAGCGAGAGATGACTACGGAATGGTTAAACCTAGGGAAACCATATATATAGATAAAGATAAACAGAAAAACCCTTTTGATTCTAAAACGAATAAAGATGGGAAAACGGATTGATATAATCATAAATTCCAGATATTAATAATTGAAATGAAGATTGTTTTAAGATTGCTATTTACATATGAAACTCCAGTTAAAACTGGAGTTTTATACTTGGATGATGTATATTTTAGGTAGCTAAGTATACAAATAAAAATCGAGAGGTGTAGTAAGAGTGAAATATAATATAGGGTTAATAACGGAAAATAAAGCTGTTATTCCAGAATACATGGATCAAATTAAATCGGTTTTTGGTGACGGAATTACTATTAATCCGTATAGCATTGAGGATAAGTCTGCTTATGCTCCGAAAAAGGTGTCTATTTTTTTAGTTTCTGCTCATACTTCGAAAAACTACAAAGAAGTAGAGAAAAAACTGCCTAATGATGCAGTAGTTATTCCTGTGCTCCTATCTTTTTCCAATCATGATATCTTACAATTAAAAACTTACCCAAAGGGAATGAAAGCGATCTTCACTAATGTTTCTAAGAGAATGGCGGAGGAGTGCATCGTTACATTATATCAAATGGGAATTAATCACATTGACTTAATGCCTTATTATCCAGGTGGAGATTATCCTAATAATATTGAACTTGCTATAACACCAGGGGAATTGGATATAATCCCTAATGGTATCAAAAAAATAATAGATATTGGCAGAAGACAGATAAGTGCAAATACGATGGCTGAATTAGCTCTTAAAATTAGGAAACAATCAGTACTGTCAACAAAAAAGTTTTTAGATTATTCACAAAATCAATATAATACTTTTGATAGCTTATCAACGCTGGTATCTAATTATGACAAACTTTATCAGAAGTTTATTTCCCTAGTAAACTCTGTTGAAAAAGGTGTAATTGTTCTGGATGAAAAACTAAATGTATTTGATTGTAATCAATTAGCTATACATATTTTAAAGCAGAAAAAAGCTTTAATTATAGGGAAACCGATTTCGAATTCAAATTTATTAAATGTAGTAGAACGTTCGAAAAAAATGGAATATTCAATTCAAGAAAACTTTAAAATAGATAATAATACTATTCATGCAGATATAAGACCGATATTAAAAGGTGGAAGGTTTTTAGGCTCTTTAATTACATTGGAATGTGTGAATAAGGAAAATGTAAGTGTTGATTTTAAAAGAGGATATATAGCGAGGTATCAATTTTCGGATATAGTTGGAAGAAGTGTAATATTAGGAAATATAAAAAAACTAGCAAATAAAATGGCTAATACTGAATCTTCGATACTTATTACAGGTGAAAGTGGGACAGGTAAAGAATTATTTGCAAGTTCTATACATAATAGTTCCAATAGGAAAAATGGTCCGTTTGTTGCTATAAACTGTGCTGCTATTCCTGAAAGCCTTCTCGAAAGTGAACTTTTTGGATACAGTGAAGGTGCTTTTACAGGTGCAAAGCGTGGAGGTAAAAAAGGATTATTAGAAATTGCTAATGGCGGGACTGTATTTTTTGATGAAATTGAAGGAATGAGCTTAAATGTACAGCTAAAGTTATTAAGGGTGATTCAAGAGAGGGAGATAATGCCTGTAGGTGGTAATTATGTAATTCCTATAGACATAAGGATTATAAGTGCTTCTAACAAAAATCTATTGGAACTTATGAACGAAGGTAAATTTAGAAATGATTTATATTACCGTATATGTACTTTACCATTGAATTTACCGCCATTACGAGATAGAGAAGGAGATGTATTGATTCTAATAGAAGAATTTAAATCTCTACTTAATACCGATTTTGAAATGACTGATAGTGCAAAAAAAATAATGCTTAATTACAGATGGCCAGGTAATATACGTGAGTTGAGAAATGCAGTTGAATATCTTAGTCTTTTTGATGACGAGATAATAGAAGAATATCAATTACCTGCACCTATGCTTGACTCAATGCTTAACTATGAGAATAATTTGCATACAGAAGAGAAAGATATTGAATTCCACATACTAAAACATTTAAATAATGCTCCTTGTGGTAGAGGAAATTTACAAAGCTTACTTTTGGAAGATAATATACAAATTACTGAAGCGAACTTGCGTAGTATCATGAAGTCTTTGAAAGATAGAGATTTAATTAATTCTGGTGTTGGAAGAACCGGTTCCTCAATTACAGATAAAGGGAAAATTGAATATGAAAACAAAGTTAATAGGATTAAATAGGTTTCAAAACCATTTAATCCTATTAATATATCGTTTTTTATGAATATAAGTGGTAAATACTTAAACATATACAGCATATATGCTGGCATAAATCTTGCATTAATATAATTCATAATAAAATTTAGAAAGGTTGTGTATTATGGACAAATATCGTTTTGAAACCAAAATAATTCATGCAGGACAAAAGCCAGATAAGACTAGTAAAGCACTTGCTACACCTATTTATCAAACATCAACTTTTTGCTTTGATTCAGTAGAAGAAGCAGGAGATGTAAACTTCGGAAGACAACCAGGTTATATGTACTCTAGAGCTGCAAATCCAACTGTTGATGCTATTCAAGAAAAGTTGTGTGCACTAGAAGGTGGGGAAGCTGCAGTATTTACTTCTTCTGGAATGGGAGCTATAGGTTCGTTAATGGTTGGTATGTTGGAAAGCGGAGATCATCTTATTAGTGGTGATACTGTTTATGGTGGTACAGATTACGTTCTTCGTACTAATCTTCCAAGAATGGGTATAGAAGTTACCATGCTTGACACAAGAGATTTAGAAGCAGTAAAAGCAGCAATAAAACCAAATACAAAAATGATTTATGTGGAATCACCTACAAATCCTACATTAAAACTTACTGATATCTCTGCGATATCAAAGATAGCAAAAGAACACGGTATAAAAGTGGCTGTAGATAATACATTTTCTCCACCACCAATTCAATATCCCCTTGCTTTAGGAGCTGATTTAGTAGTACATAGTGTTACTAAATACATCAATGGACATGGTGATGTCATCGCAGGTGCAGTAATTGGAAATGCAGAAGATATTCAAAGTATTAAAGCACATGGAGTTACCAAACTTTGCGGAACTACTCCAAGTCCATTTAATGCTTATCTTACACTACGTGGAGCTAAAACTTTACCTTTAAGAATTAGACAACACTGTGAAAATGCCATGGAACTTGCAAGATTTTTAGAGAAAAGAGAAGAAGTTAAATTAGTTAATTATCCTGGATTGGAAAGTCATCCACAACATGAATTAGCTAAAGTACAAATGAATGGCATGTATTCAGGAATAATATCATTTGAATTGAAAGAAGGAATAAACGGACTATCTGCTTTTGAGGCAGGTAAGAAATTACTTAATAATTTAAAACTAATGGCAATAGCAGTAAGTTTAGGCGATCCTGATACTCTTATAGAGCATCCAGCTAGTATGACACACGATAATGTTCCAGTAGAAGAACGTATGAAAATTGGTATAACAGATGGTCTTATCCGTGTATCTGTTGGACTAGAACATATAGATGATTTAAAAGAAGATTTAGAACAAGCTTTTGAAGCACTGCAAAAGTAAAAAGAAAATAGAATAAACATAAAAGGGGCTTAGGCTCCTTTTATTTTTCATACCATAATTTAGGCAAAACTATCTTTCTTAAGGTCTAATAATTGATATAATCATTGACAATAATTTGATTTTTAGATATACTTAACTAAAATATTATTAAGGAGGAATTGGTTTTAATGGCCATAACTGTAGGTGCTGTAGTTGATGGAGTTGTAACTGGTATTACTAACTTTGGAGCATTCATTCAACTAGGTGAGGAAAAGAACGGATTAGTACATATTTCTGAGATTTCACAAGATTATGTGGAAAATGTTTTTGATTACTTGAAAAAGGGTCAAAAGGTGAAGGTGAAGGTTTTATCCATAGGTGATGATGGGAAGATTGCATTATCTATGAGACAAGCGAAAACTAAAACGACTAAACCTGGCGAAGTCCAATGGGGCACAACTAAAAAGGCACAACAAGGTCTTTCATTTGAAGATAAATTGAATATGTTTTTAAAAGAAAGTAGCGACAGAAGTGAACAAATGAAGACAAGAGATAATCGAAGAGGTTCTGGATCAAAAGCTAATCGCTTTAATAATGATTAATTATTTGACCGTAAGAGTGATAGAAGATCTATCACTCTTTTTTATATAGATGGGGTGTTGTAATGATTAATAGAATACTAAAAACTATTGATAAATGGGATATGATTAAGCCTGGAGACACTGTAATAGTTGGACTTTCAGGTGGTGCAGACTCAGTGTTTTTATTGCATCTGCTAAATTCTGTTAAGGCGCAATTAAATATTAATATAGTTTCTGCTCATGTAAATCATGGAGTAAGAGGGGAGTTTGCTCTAAATGATCAAATTTTCTCTGAAAAGCTATCAAAAAAAATGAACATACCTTTTTATACTATTGATGTTGATATGAACGGATATGCAAAAGAACATGGTATATCATCTGAAGAAGCTGGAAGAATACTGAGATATGATTTTTTTAGGAAAATAGGTAAGGAATATTCAAATTATAAGATAGCTGTTGCCCATAATAGAGATGACCAAGTTGAAACGATCCTAATGCGTATCATGAGAGGGACTGGCTTAGATGGTTTAGCTGGAATTCCTTATACTAGAGATGAAATAATTAGGCCAATATTAGATATTAGTAGAGTTGATATAGAGTACTATTTAAATTCGAATGGTATTGAATATGTAGACGATCATACTAACTTTGAAACTGACTATATGAGAAATAAAATTAGACTTAAGTTGATACCTGAGATAGAAAAAACATATAACCCTAAATTTAAGACTGCAATTATCTCATTGGTAGACATTGTGAGAGAGGAATCAGACTACTTAAATATTGAATCAATAAGTGTTTACAATAAAATAGTAAATGTGGTTGATGGAAATATATATATTGATATAGAGCCATTTTCCAAATTACATATAGCTATTAAGAGAAGAGTAATAAGAATTGCATTAGAACAGATTGTAAGCACATTAGAAGGAAATTCATATGAACAGATAGAAGATGTAGTATCTTTGTCAGAAAAGCAAACTGGAAAGCGTATAGACAATATAAAGGGCGTTTCTGTGATAATAGAGTACGATAAAATGGTGCTAAAAAATAATACGGTTGAAAACAAAAAAAGCATAGATAAAACTCTTGAAATGGGTATTAATAATGTGTATGCTAATAACTCAGTTATAATAATGGAAATAGTGGATAAAATAAGCAAAACAAATAATAAAACAGCTTATTTCGACTGTGATAAACTTTCAGGGAACATTTTTGTTAGAAATAGAAAAAATGGAGATCGTATAGTTCCAACTGGCATGACTGGTAGCAAGAAGATAAAAGATTTTTTCATAGATGAAAAAATTCCACAGAGTCAAAGAGATGAAATAATGGTTTTCTGCGATGAAGAAAAAATTATTTGGTTAGGTGGACTTAGGCAAAGTGAATTGACCAAAGTTGACAATGATACAAAAAAAATACTAAAAATTGAAATTTTGGAGGATTATGATGAATAATGATATTCAAGAAATACTATTTACTGAAGAAGAAATCCAACAGAAAGTTGAGGAACTTGCTGCTAAAATAAATTCTGATTATGAAGGAAAAGATTTAGTGGTGGTTGGTATTTTAAAAGGGGCAGTAGTATTTATGTCTGACTTACTTAAAAAAATCAATGTTAAAGCCAGTATAGACTTTATGGATATATCTAGTTATGGGAATGAAACTGTAAGTACTGGTGAAGTGAAAATTATAAAGGACTTGGATAATAGCGTAATTGGGAAAGATATCTTAATTGTGGAAGATATAATAGATACTGGAAATACTCTTTCTTATCTGGTGAATAATTTAAAGCAAAGAGGTGCTAATTCCGTTAAAATTGCAACTCTTTTAGATAAGAAAGTAAGACGAGAACAATTGGTAGATATTGATTATTGTGGTTTTGTTGTAGATGATTTTTTCGTAGTGGGCTATGGAATAGATTATGCTGAAAAATACAGGAATTTACCTTTTATAGGATATTTAAAACCAGAAGTTTACTCGTAACTTCAATTGAATATCAAAGTGAAGATGTGATATAATCATACTTATATTATTTTAGGAGGAGAAGCGAATTTGAGAAATAACTTCAAAGGTATAGGGGTCTATATCTTAATAATAATGCTTATTTATCTTGGAGCTCGCTGGATGAACCCAGCAAGAGAAGATATCAAACTCATAGATACATCAGAAGTAATTGAATATCTTGATGATGATTCAGTTAAAGAATTTAATAGATCCACTGATGGAAATACGACTAT
Organism: Tissierellia bacterium; assembly: GCA_012728335.1. Taxonomy (GTDB): domain Bacteria; phylum Bacillota; class Clostridia; order Tissierellales; family Peptoniphilaceae; genus JAAYFG01. The sequence goes on from JAAYFG010000116.1 coordinate 23,511, forward strand.
AAAATTAAAGGATGACACTTTATTTAAGGCGTATATTTCTGCTGAGTCATACAGTGATTTGATTTCAAGTGGAACATTGAATCCTAGAGTGGTTCCTGTGTCTGAACAAAAACCAGCTGATACCGGCTTTTTATCAGATATTATTTCAATGGTATTAATGCTAGGACTATTCGGTGTGTTTTGGTTTTTTATAATGAGAAATATGCAAGGTGGAAATAATAAAGCAATGTCTTTTGGAAAATCCACTGCAAAAGTACATCAAGACGAAAAAGATCCTGTATTATTTAATGATGTTGCAGGTTTAAAAGAAGAAAAAGAAGAATTAGCAGAGATAGTGGATTTTTTAAAGAGCCCTAGAAAATATAATGCACTAGGTGCAAGAATACCAGCTGGTGTTTTATTAGTAGGTCCTCCAGGAACTGGTAAAACTTATTTAAGTAGAGCAGTTGCTGGTGAAGCGAAAGTTCCGTTCTTCTCTATTTCAGGTTCAGAATTTGTGGAAATGTTTGTAGGGGTTGGTGCCAGTAGGATTAGAGATTTATTTGATCAAGCTAAGAAAAATGCTCCTTGTATAATTTTCATAGACGAAATAGATGCTGTAGGTAGAAGAAGAGGCGCTGGTATGGGTGGAGGTCATGACGAGAGAGAACAGACACTTAACCAATTACTAGTAGAGATGGATGGATTTAGTAAAAATGAAGGTATAATTATAATGGCAGCTACTAATAGAGCTGATATATTAGACCCTGCACTACTAAGACCAGGTCGTTTTGACAGAACAGTTTATGTAGGCAAACCAGATGTGGTTGGACGTGAGGAAATCCTTCAAGTCCACACTAGAAATAAACCTCTTGAAGGTAATGTAAATCTTAGGACTGTAGCAAGAAGAACTCCTGGGTTTACTCCTGCAGACTTAGAAAACTTAGTTAACGAAGCAGCATTACTGAGCGCTAGGCAGAATAAATCGACTATTAATATGGACAATATTGAAGAAGCATCTATAAAAGTGCAAGCTGGTCCTGCTAAGAAGAGTAGAGTAGTAAGCGAGAAAGAAAGAAGACTGACAGCAGTTCATGAAGCTGGGCATGCTCTAGTTTCAAGACTTACTCCAGAGTCGGATCCGGTGCATATGATTACTATTATCCCAAGAGGTGGAGCAGGTGGTTTCACTGCGTTTATCCCTGAAGATGATGTAAACTTTATGACTAAGAGCCAAATGGAAGCCGAACTTATCAGTTTGTTAGGTGGTAGAGTTGCTGAGAGCTTAGTTCTTGATGACATATCTACTGGTGCATCTAATGATATTGAAAGAGCAACCCAAATGGCCAGAGCTATGGTAACTCACTATGGAATGAGCAGTAAATTAGGTCCTATAAACTATGGAACAGACGATGACAATGTGTTTATGGGTAAAGATTTTGGAAGGACAAGAAACTATTCTGAAGAGATTGCTGCAGAAATAGACAAAGAGATGAAGTCTCTAATAGATTCGGCTTATAATAAAGCAGAAGAATTAATAAGAGAGAATCTGGAAATACTTTTAAGGATTTCAGATGTGCTTCTAGATAGAGAAACATTAAATGCAGAAGAGTTTGAAATAGTGTTTAATGGTGGAGTTTTACCTGAGATTGATGATTCAAAGGAAGTTGTAAATACTCCAATCGAGGAAGTAATGACTGAAAAAGCAAAAGAGATTCTTCAAGAAGATCTAAATGTAGAAAACGAAGATATTGAAATGGAATAAGCATTAAATCAAAAGGAGATAGACTTAGTCTATCTCCTTATCTTATTTATGTCTTTAGACAGTTGAGCTCGCGTAGCGTGCGAAACATAAAACCACCTGCTATGCGGGTGGTGCGGTAATTGGTTATACCAAAAAATCACTAACCTTGATATTATAGAGATGTTCAAGCCT
>JAAYFG010000117.1 GCA_012728335.1 Tissierellia bacterium
GGATTTTATTGCAGTAATTAAGAAGTCTCTACCTCCCAAGTATTTGAGTTTCTTTCTAAGCAATGAAAATGATACTAGCACTGCAATATTAGTCGCTAAAGCAAATGCAAGTGCAAGACCTGCATGTTGAAACTTACCTACTAATACCAATTTCAAAACTACGTTTACAACAGTGGTAATAGCAGCAATAAATAGTGGTGTCTTAGTATCTTGTAATGAATAATAGACTCTGTTTAACAGATAATTTATACTTAATGCCCATAGACCTACTGAATAGCATTTAAGAGTTTGAGCTGTAATAAATGCATCTGACTCATTAAATGCTCCTCTCATAAATGCAATTTCAACTACTGGCTTTGCTAGAACTATTAATCCCACAGTTGCAGGAATAGTTATAAGTGATATTATCTTGGCTGAAAATATAGTACCTTTTCTACCACCATCATAATCTCCTGCTGAAAAAGCTTCAGAAAGTCCTGGATAAACCACTTGGACTATTGCCATAGTGAATACTCCATAAATCAACAGATTTAGTTTATTTGCATTGTTCATCAGTGTAATAGTTCCTTCTGCAAGTCCTGATGCAAGTCTGGTATCCACCAATGTATTAATATTGTCGAGCCCGGTACTAATAAGCACTGGCACGCTTAATATAAGCGTCTGTATTACATACTTATTCGTTATATCTAACGATCTGTTGTATTTAAATTTAGTATTTCTAAATGCCGGAACCATAAACAATATTTGAGCAATTATACCTACCGTCGTACTAACGGCTAATCCTTTTAGCCCAAATGATTTTGACATAAAGACCAAGTATAATATATAGACTAGATTTACAGGTATTACTATAGATCCTGCTGCTGCAAATTTTCCTTCACTTTGAAGATAGCCAGTTAATACTCCAACCACTCCTGAAAAAATTACGGATACCATGGAAATCCTAATAAGCACTACTGTCATCTCAAATGTTTCTGCTGAGAAACCACCTGCAACTATTTTACCAAGAACTGGTGCAAAGACTATTCCTATTGCTGCAAAAGCTCCACCTATAAGTAATGAGATATTTATCATATTGCTAGTATGACTATTTTTCCCTTTAAGTCCTTCTTTTTCCGATACTTTTGCAAGTACAGGTATAAATGTAGTTGCAATGGCTAGTGTCAATATCTGCGATAGTATTGAAGTTGCACTATTTGCTGCAGTATATGCATCTGTTAAATTATCTGCTCCAAAGTAATATGCAATAAGACTTGCTCTCACATAGCCCATTACCTTCCCAATTCCTGTAAATATCACGACTGCAATTGCAGACCATGCAAACTTCTCAGTTTTCTTCATCTATACACCTCTAAATTAATTTCTGTTAAAATATTTCTTCACTATATGTATTATATACGATAAAGTTATTCCTACAAGCCCTATAGAAGTCATAGAAAAAGAAAACATCATGCCAATTAAAATTCCACCATCACAATCATACATATACATAAATAAATAATCATATACATATAACAAACCTAGTAAAAACAATCCTAGAATTATCAACATCAGAAAAAACTTTATTGTGGATTTTTTACTAGCTAATATTATCAGTATTAATATAATACATATTGTTGATATTTCTACTAAACTTAACATAGTATTAGCTCCTTAAATCATTTTTACCTATCAAATACTTTTTAATTATGAAAAGAATAGTAGATAAAGTTAAAACAATAAGTCCATATAATAAAAATAAATACGCCAGTATTTTTCCTCCTAGAAATATAAATACTTCTAAAATTGGTGTTTCTTCAAGATATATTGGACAATTCATAATGTTAATATAGTAAAACTGGATTGATACTAATAATAAGAAACCTATCAGTAGAATTATAGCTGAAGTAGCTACATTAGACACTTTTTTCTCTAAACCATAAGCGTGTACAATAAGTATTATTAAAATGAATAAGCAAAGATTCATATTTATCATAATATCATCTCCAATACATTGAAATTAATCATATTCACGACTTATATCTCAGTAGATGCAATTGATTATTCCCATAATCATATATTATATATAATTCTCTATTAGATCTCTCTCCAAATAAGGATTCGGTGTTATTATCTTCTCTAATACTGTCAATTAGTTTATTGAGTACTATTTCTCTTTCATCGTCTAACTGTAAACTATGTAAAAATTCAATCATTTTTTCTGAATCAACTCGCTTTAGCTCTATAAGGCTTTTATCCGCATTTATTACATCTATAGATAAATTTGGTTTTCTTTCATCATCATATATCAATAAATCATATGTTAAACCATCTTTCCAGTCATGAGTATACATCCTCTTGGCTTCTATTGCCTCTGGAATGTCTATATTATAGTAAGCCATTTTCATATTTTCATTAGAGTATCTATATGGTGATATTTTTATTATCATAATAAATGATATCAATATCATGGCTGAAATCCTTAATTTTAGACTCGCTTCCCTATTTTTTATACTTTCATATACAAGTTTAATATAATGAATTGCCCAGGATATAATAAGTAAACCGAGCCCACAAACGACAAGACAAATACCTATTAGAGACAACGTCGAATATGTATCACTCATAATCATACTTTCACTGGAGACCATTGAAGTTCCAATTGTAATAAGTACTCCGATTACAATTACCATAAAAGATCCTTTGATAAATGAAATAGCCTTTAGTTTAAATAGTATTACCGCTGTTAATGAAAATATAACCGCCATTACTATCATAAATATTAGCATAAAATTAAATAGCATACTCTCATCCTCTTTTACCATAAATATAATTATTAATCAGATTTATAGCCATAAATATTTTATCTTGCTGTAAACACTTCTGAACTTAATACATACTCTAGTTTTAGTTCCCAAAATGTTCCTTGTATGGTTTTTTCAGCATTTGGATAGCAAAAATATTCATTTTCACAGTCAATATCAAAAATACTGTTCCATGACTCTAGGATTCGTTCTTTTAGCACATCCACTTCTAAATCATCAGAGTAATCATTTCCCATTTCTTTTAGCACAGACTCTCTAAATTCATAATATTTGTCTTCATCATCTTCATTTTTAGCTAAATAGCCTCCATTTAGTGGAATATGCCATAAATCAAAGTCGGATAACAACACTTTAGATTCCGGTATTTGAAACACTATTCTATATATCGTTGAATCTTTTTCCGCATATCCCGAACGCCTCATATCGATTTTAGCTTTTTTGCCCTCCCATTGATACCATGCCCACATAGGAAATTCAATATCTACAGGTGGTTTTCCTATTCTCTTTTGCATTTCTCTGGACATCCATTTATAGGCGAAGTGTGCTAATTTGTCATCAGGTCTAAACATGATTTTATCTGAACTTGCCTTTAGAGACCCTTCTCTACATAAAATATTAAACGCTTCTTCTGATTGAATAGTTGTTAATATCATATTTCCTCCGCCACTTTCACTATATACTTCCATAAAATTTATACAAAACATATATCATCTTTATCATTTTAAATGTGCAAATATACTTTTGCTCCTATTTGATAGCATTTTTCAGTAAAACTTACTACTGTCAATTCTCCAATATCAGTTTTAATAGTATATTGCAGTTGATTTCCATGAAATTCTGCATTCATAATTTCTCCACATACTCCATTAGAATCCTTAGATATCTTTATATCTTCCGGTCTCACCGGATATATCCCTTCTCTTTTGAAGTTCTGATTTATATTTAGTCCGTCTAATATTATTTGGGTTCCATTTATAACAAATGAGTCTCCATTCCACTTTCCACGCAACAAGTTTGCCTTGCTAACAAACTCTGCTACAAATCTAGTCTTTGGATTATTATAGACTTCATTAGGGGTCCCAATCTGTTCAATTCTCCCTTTATTCATTACTACAATTCGATCTGCCATAGCTAATGCTTCACTTTGATCGTGAGTTACATATATTATGGTCGTCTTAGTAAAAGAATGTACATGTTTTATGACTTGACGCATTTCGACTCTTAGCTCTGCGTCTAAGGCTGAAAGTGGTTCATCCATAAGAAGTAGTCCAGGTTTTCCAACAATTGCTCTCGCGAGAGATACGCGTTGTTTTTGACCACCTGACAACTGACTTGGTAGCCTTTCTTCTAAACCCTCTAAATTCATTTCCTTCAATGCATCTCTTACCATAATACTCTTTTCTTCTTTTGAAATATCCTTGTGGTTTTTGCTTCTCAGTGGATATTCAATATGTTCTCTTACTGTCATATGAGGCCAAAGAGCAAAAGATTGAAACACCATATTTAAGTTCCTATCTTCTACAGGATGCATATAAGAATTTGAAGAATACAGCCTTTCTTCAAAGTATAATTCTCCAAAAGTTGGTTCTACAAATCCACCAATTATTCTGAGCAATGTAGTTTTTCCACATCCTGACGGTCCTAAAATTGCAATGAATTCACCATCTTCTATTTCTATATTTATATTATCAAGTACGTATTTTTGTTGGAATTTCTTTGAGATTCCTTCTATCTTTAAGTTCATTTACTTTCTCCATATTCAAATCATATTTAGACAAACTAAGAGGTATAATCGCAATGCCTATTAATAGTATGACTACTGTTGAAAAGGCATAAGCCATATTATAGTTTCCTGATTGTTGTAAATTATATATGCTGAGACCAATGGTTTTTGTTCCAGCAGATGCAAGCATTGATGAAAGACTGAGTTCAGTGAGAGCAGCAGTAAATACTAAAAACCCACTACTTAACAGTTGCCTGTAAATCATTGGAAGTACAATTTTTATCCAATAATCAGTTTTACTTGCACTACAAACCCTCGATGCTTCTTCCACATCATCTGATACTGCCAAAAAAGCTGTGTTTGCACCTTTATTCATCATTATCATAAATCTTGTAATATATGCGATTAAAAGTATGGTTACAGTACCATAAATTTTAGGTTTAAAACCAGGTACAGGCTCAGTCCAAAAAAATATCATTCCAAGTGATAACACAATACCTGGAACTGCATAAGTCATAGACGCACTTTTTTCAAATATTGAAATAATCATGGAATTACTCTTTCTCTTTTTATAAGCAATCAATACTGCTACTATCATACATATTCCTGTTGCAAGTACTGAAAGTACAAAAGAGTTTCTAATTGCAATTATTATGCTGCTATTTCCTAGTAATTTTACATAGTTTTGTAGTGAAAACCCTGAAATGTTAAATCTATTTGAAGAGTTTGGTAAAAAAGAGCTGCCAACCATCATCACCAATGGCACAATATTTATCATCACCAAACCTATTGTCGTTGCGTACTGAACTACCTTCTTATAGTTTCCTTTTAATAAAAGTCTTGGTTCATGTTCACTTATATTTGAATCTCTATTTATATCATCATTTACAAATTTTCTCTCGAAGTAAATTGCTATTACCGCAATAATTGCCAATATCATAGAAAGTGCAGCTGATTCTCCAAAAGCTGTTCCACCAATTCCTATTGCTTTTTCGTAAATATATGTACTTAACACTGGAATTCCAGCAGGTATTCCCAAAAATGCCGGAACAGAAAAATTATCCAAAGTAGAAAGAAACGAAAGTATAAAGCCTGCAAATATTGCTGGTAATGCCGATCGTATATTCACATTGAATAGTGTACTAATTACACCATATCCACTGGTCCTTGACGCCCACTCTAACTCTCTTGGAATCTTTCTCAAAGTATTTGAAAGAATAGTATAGATTATGGGAATATTGCATATAGTCATCACAAATACAATTCCACCCATGGAAAATAAATTAATACTATCTATCCCAAATGTATTTAGCAGTCTGGTCATACCTGAGTTTACTGAGAAAAGATTAGTAAATGCAAGTGTCATTACATATGATGGGCTTACAAAAGGAAATAGAATCAATATCTTTAGAAACTTCTTGTACTTTATATCAGTATAAACCAAAACAATGGATAGAATTAAGCCAATTACAGTAGATAAAATAGAAACACTAATAGCAATTATAATAGTATTTTTTATCGCTTCTACCGTTCGGTCCATCTTCAACAGATTTATATAGTTGTCTAGTCCAAACGAACCATCTATTTTTATACTCATATACAATAACTTAACTAAAGGTCCTAAGAATATTCCTAAGACCAATAGTCCCACAAGTATATTAAGTGGTCTTATTTTCTTTTTTGTCATCTACAACACCACAATCAATTGAATTTTTCTGCAAACTCGATCTTATCTTTCTCTCTAGCTTCGTACAAAGCTAAATTGTCATACTTCATAACTTTTATATCATTTAGCTCTTTAAATCCTTCAGGTGATTCTACATTTTCCCTAATTGGAGTATACCCTTGACTTGATGCAATTTTCTGACCCTTTTCGCTTATTAAAAAGTCTAAAAATGCCTTTGCCGCTTCAGGATTTTCAGTGTTTTTAATGATTCCAATAGGCTCTGTTATGATTGGTGAACCTTCCTCAGGGTATATGAATTGGATATTATTGCCCTCAGCAATAGATCTAATAGCCATATAATCCACTATTATTCCAATTCCCTTTTCACCACTAATTACTGATTGTAATACTGATCCATTACCTTGTCCAACGAAAACATCATTATCTTTAAGCCCGTCATAAAATCCTAAGCCTAGGTTTTCAGTTCTCTTAATTAGTGATAAATTATAAGCTGCCGCTCCTGAATACAATGGGCTTGGCATTATAATTTGAGACTCGTATTCTGGTTTAAGTAAGTCTGAAAATGAATTAATTTCAGACTTTATAACATCCTTATTGACCATTATTCCTGTAGTAAGAATTTTTGTACCATAGTACATTTTATCAGCATCTACAAAATCTTCGCTGATTTTAGAAGCTTCTTTAGAATCATATGAAAGTAGCAAATCCTTTGCTTTTAAAGCTTCAAAAGTAACACTATCAGCGACTAATACCAAATCTGCTTGAATATTGTTCATTTCATTTTCAGCTAATAATTTGCTAACTACTTCTTCTGTCCCAGATCTAAACACATTAAACTTTACATCTGGATTCTCTATATTAAATGCATCTATAATTTCTTGTATGTCTTCTTCAGGTTGAGAAGTATAAAGTACTACTTCACCACTTAATTTATCACTTTTCCCATCGTTCGCTTCTTTTTTTCCACAAGCAGTCATTATTATAGCAAAAACCATAAGTGTTATTATTAAAATACTCGTTTTTTTATTTTTCATTTCGCTCTCTCCTTTGCTAAATTAATAATAACACATTATTTATCGTTTTTCAATATATTTTTATCTAATTTCATTCTTTTTGAATTGATTATAGACAAAACCTATATTTGAAATAACAGGTTGAATCATTTTTCACTAATGACCTCCTTAATCAATATTATCCATTTAGTATCTATAGTTTATGAAAATTCTCAAATCACACTAATACAACCCATAAAAAAAGAGATGTTCCCCAATGAGAACACCTCTATTAGTAAATAATTGCAAACTTCATATATTATATGTTTTAAACCCTCTTCCCTTCACTTCCGAAACTTCTGATATACTCATAAAAGCTGAATTATCATATTTCTTAATAATATCTTTAATCATTACTATCTGTCTAGTATTGACTACAGTATAAATAATTTTTAATTCTGAGTTGGAATATGCACCTTCACCATGAAGATATGTTACCCCTTTATCTATATTATCTATGATTTCATTTGCTATTTCTTCATAATATCTGCTCATTATCAATATTTGCTTCTTTTCACCAAAACCTAATTGTATTCTATCCATTATTCTATATCCAATAAATAGTGCAATTATAGTATATAGAGACCTTTCAAGTCCAAACAGCATTGCTGATATCGATAAGATAACTCCATTTAAAGTCATCAATACAGAGCTGATATTAATATTATAGTACTTTTTCATGTAACTTGCTAAAATATCAAATCCACCTGAACTAGTACCAAATCTAAATAAAATTCCACCACCTATGCCATTGATTACTCCACCGAAAACTGCCGACAATAATCTGTCGTCTAGGTTTAATATTCCTTGGAGTGGCCTAGTAAGCATCAATACAAAGGTAAATAAGAATGTGCTAACTATAGTATAAAAAGTAAACTGCTTATTTAGCTTCAGATATGCCAGTAAAAGTAGTGGTATATTAAATACTAGCATTGTAATACCAGTAGGAACCCCAATATTATATTCCAATAACATACTTATCCCACTTACACCACCTGATAGTAATCCTGCTGGTAAATAAAACATATTTATGGCAATTGAAATAAATGTAATTCCAAAAATCGTAGCCAATATCTTCACTCTAAATTCTTCTTTTGTTCCAACCATCTCTACTATGGTTTTTTTCATGTTTTCTCTCTCCATTTCTGTTTTTCCAATAGATAATTTTCATCTATATGTATTCCCCATGAAAATAGTAGAAATAGATAAGCTATAATTTTATAGCCGTATTGTTATGATAACACTAATTATGATTTTGTTAAAGTCTATTGGACAGAAAAGAGGATATATAAAAAAACCACTGCTCAAAACAGTGGTCAATTTTTATATCAATGTTAGATAAAGTATTGAAACTATTCCCAGTACTATTCTATAGTAGCCAAATACTGTGAAATTGTTGTTTTTGATATATCCCATAAATTTTACTATTACTATTCTAGCAACTACATACGATACTATTGAACCTAGTAGAATGTACATCCACTGAGCAGATGTAAACGCCAATCCCATTTTTATTATCTTTAGTGTCGTAGCACCTAGCATAGTTGGAATAGCTAAAAAGAATGAAAACTCTGCTGCTGCAGTTCTACTTGTACCAATCAGCATAGCTCCAATTATTGTAGCAGCACTTCTACTCGTTCCCGGTATCATTGCAAAGCATTGAAAGAAACCTATTAATAGTGCTTGCTTAGCAGTGATTTTATTTACGGTAGGGGAAGTAACTTCTTTTGCAGGTCTCTTTTCTATAAAGATTATTACAACACCCCAAGCAATTAATGCAATAGCCACATTTAAAGGATTAAATAAGTATTTATCGATTAAATCGTCAAATAGAAACCCTAAAACTGCTGCCGGTAAAAATGCTATTACGACTTTTATCCACAATCTCACTGTGCCTAAATGTGCATTATGAAATCTGAACTTTACTTTATCTGTGAAACCTTTTTCTGAATATTCAGATATATCAGTTTTTCTTTGTATCTTATTAAGTGAAAATGGATTCAATTTCTCAAAATATAGCACCACTACACTTAGTATTGCACCTAATTGAATAATTACATTAAATGCATTAGCAAACTCTTGTGGGCTCAAATTCACAAATTCATTTACCAATATCAAATGCCCAGTACTACTTATTGGTAAAAACTCAGTAATCCCTTCTACAATTCCAAGGATTATTACCTTAATTATATCCATATTTCACCTCTATGATTATACATTATATGTTCTAAATCCTTCTCCCTTGACTTCAGTTACTTCTGAAATACTCATAAATGCTGAAGGATCATGTTCTTTTATTATCTCTTTTATCTTAACTATCTGTCTAGTGTTTACTACAGTATACACTATTTTCATCTTATCTTTACTGTAAGCTCCTTGTCCATCTAAAAAAGTTACACCTCTGATGACTTTATCCATTATTTCTTGTGCAATTATTTCATGGTGTTTAGTCATGATGAAAATATGTTTTTTCTCACCAAATCCAAGTTGTATTCTGTCTACTATTTTATAGGTAACGAATAGTGAAATCACAGTATACATAGCTTTCTCAATACCAAATGAAAACGCACCGATCGCTACTATTACCACATTGACAGCCATTAGCATAGAACCTACATTTATATTATATGCCTTTTTAAAAAAAGTTGCCAGTATATCAAGACCTCCAGAGCTAGTACCAAATCTAAATAGGAGACCTCCACCTATTCCACTGAAAACTCCTCCGAATATAGCTGCTAGTAACATATCATCCATCTGCAATATATTACTGTATGGTCTAGTAATTATCAGTCCGATTGAAAATAAAACTGAACTGAGCATGGTATAAAAAGTAAATTCTTTACTAAGCTTAAAATATGCCAATATAAACAGCGGAACATTTAATAGAAACATAGTTACTCCCGTCGGAATTCCTAGTTGGTATTCTAAAATCATACCTATCCCACCGACTCCTGCTGCCAAAATCTCCATCGGCAAATAAAACATATTGATCCCTATAGTCATAAATATAGTTCCTATTATCGTTATAGGAAGTTTCACTATAAAATCTTCCTTTGAACCGATAAAATCCCTTAATACAACTTTACCCATCACACTTCTCCATTCATATATTAGATTTTTAAAAATTCACAAAAAGCCTTATACATTTCTGCATGATCAGCAACTGCTGCAAGTTCTCTCACTGAATGCATTGAAAGCATTGGATTACCAACGTCTATATTCTTTATTCCCGTAAAGGATTCAACTATCTTACCTATAGTTCCCCCACCTCTCATATCAGATCTGTTGGTATAATCTTGATGAGGTATATTAGCTTCTTTCATAATTCTCTTTAGAATTGCACTACTGTATCCATCACTAGAATATGATTTATTGGCTGCAGTTTTTATTGCTGGTCCACAGCCCATTTTCACCCTATTGGTTGGATCAGCTTTCTCAGCATAATTAGGATGAACGGCATGAGCCATATCAGCTGAAACCATAAATGATTTAGAAAGTGCAATCAAATGCTCTTCATCATCTAATCCCAATCCTAATGAAATTCTCTTAAGAATATTGCCAAATTCAACACTAGATGCCCCTTGAACAGTTCCTGAACCGATTTCTTCGTTATCAAAATTCGCTGATAAAGTAGTACCTCGAGGATTTTCAATATCAACTAAAGCTCTAATCGATGCATGTGCCATCGCTAGATTGTCTAGTCTTCCTATACTTATAAACTCTTCATTTGCACCTAAAAAAGTTCCTTTTTGTCTATCATACAAATATAAATCATAATCTAATATTTCGTCTATGTCAATATCTAGCTCTGCTGCAATAGTTTTCTCTATAAAGTATTCTTCATTTTCATTATTTGACAATGCAACTATCGGCAAAGTATCATTTTGCGGATTTAATTTCACACCATCATTTACTTCTCTATTCATATGTTTTGCTAAACTAGGTATTATCAATAGGTCTTTGTCTATATTTACTAACAGAGTTTTAGGACTCAATAAATCTTCACCTTTTACCATAACTCTACCAGCAATAGAAAGAGGTCTATCATACCAAGTTCCTAATATTGGTCCACCGTAAACTTCAGTGTTTAGTTCGATATATCTTTCTCTCACCATTGTAGAATTGGGCTTGATTTTAAAACCTGGACTATCTGTGTGAGCACCTAGCATTCTAAAACCAGTTTCATTTAGTGCCTCACTACCTACTACAAAAGATATAATTCCACTGTCATTAAGCTTTATATAGTATTTACCACCAGAAACTAGATTCCATTTTTCATTTCTATTTAGTTCAGTAAATCCTCCGTTAATAATCCTATTCTCTATTTCTTCAACCGCTTGATAAGCTGTAGGTGAATTATCGATAAAATTCATTAAATCTCTAGCAAACTCCTTATTGTCCATGTAATTTATTCTCCTTTTTAAATGAATTCGTTTTTCACACTAAAAAACCAGTACTCTAGTGAGCAGCTGGTTTTTTTCTTATTAATAAGTTTCTTTGAACACTTCAAAATGCGCTTGTGGATGATCACAAGCTGGACATACTTCTGGAGCACTAACTCCTTCATGTATGTAGCCACAGTTGTTACATTTCCAAAGCACAACTTTGTCTTTCTTAAATACTGTGCCAGTTTCTATATTCTCAAGAAGCTTTAAAAATCTTCTCTCATGTGCTTCTTCAACTTCTCCAACTTCTGTGAATACGTGAGCAATCTCATCAAATCCTTCTTCTTTAGCTATTTTAGCGAATTCAGGATACATACACTCATGCTCTTCTAATTCGCCTTTTGCAGCTGCAATCAGATTGTTTTTAGTATCATCAAGACTTACAGGGAAATCTCCTTCAACTTTAATAGTCTCATTTTGGAATTCTTCCTTCAAGAATTTATAGAATCTCTTTGCATGTTCAGATTCATTTCTAGAAGTTTCTTCAAAAATATTTTGGATTTGTACATATCCGTCTTTTTTCGCTTGAGATGCATAATAGTGATATCTAACTGTCGCTTGAGTCTCACCTATAAATGCACGCATTAAGTTTTCCGCTGTTTTAGTACCTTTTAAACTCATAACTATCGCCTCCACATTATTACTAAAGTTCTATCTAACTAAAGTTATTATATCGCAAAATACACAATTCTTCAATTAAGTACACAATAATTTCATATATTTCTTTGATAATACACTACTAAAACATAGGTTGTTTGTGTTTTATATAAAATAATTGAGTAAATCGATTATTAAATGATAGTATTGAACTAATAATTATAAACTTGATAATATTTGAAACCTTTTTAGATTTTTTCCGTACTGTTATATGAAGACGTTCTATAGAATACTTTAGAGGAGGGATATTTTGGATGACAAGAGAATAATAAATGCACTTTTTCTAAATGAAGAAGATGGATACAAAATGATGATAGATAAGTATTCCACCTATGTTGCTAGTATAGTTTTCAATCTGACAAGAGATATTATTACTAATGCTGAAATGGAAGAAATTGTCGCTGAAGTATTTTTAAAAGTATGGATAAAAAGAGATGAGTTAAAAGGAGATTCCATTAAAGGACTTATTGGGCAAATTGCAAGAAATAGCAGTATTGATGCACTCCGGAAAAATGGAAATGTACCAATTTTACTTGACGATGATATCATATCAATCCAAACTGATGATAGTGTAGAAAAACATATTGAAGACGCTGAATTAATGAACCTTCTAAATGACGCAGTTAGAAACTTAAAAGAACCGGATAGAGAAATTTTCATAAGACACTACTATTTCGGCGAAAAGCTCAAAGATATTGGTGAATATTTAAATATCAATCTATCTACTGTAAAAACCAAGCTTAGACGCTCTAGAGATTTAATTAAATCCACTCTAAATGAAAGGTGGTATAAGTATGAAGAAAAATGAAGAAAGAAATATAAGTGATTTACTATCTAATCTTGAAACTGATTTGATTGAGGATTTGGAAATGGTTGAAAAAGGACAACTATCCAATGAGAAAATCAAAGAATTAGCCCTAGAAAAACGTATATCATATAAAAAGGAGAATATTGTAAATACTAAAACGAAAAAGTCCTTTTCAAAAGTAGCAACTATTGCTGCTGTGGTTTGTCTATTTGCTGTAACAGTCTATGCAGCTAGTAAAACGAATTTATTTAAAGACTTTATAGATCAAGGTATAGAAAACATTGAAGATTCAATCATAACTCCTATTGCCAAAGACTCGAAAAATGGTAAAACCCTTAATTTAGAAGCAATGATAACTGACGGTTCTACAGTTTATGCCGTAGTTTCTCTAGAGGGAATTGCAAATATTGATTATTACAGCGGGGTTCCTAAAATTAATGATATTGAAGTCAGAGATTTATTTCATGTTTCCCTAGATACTGATTCAACTGAATCTTACTATTTTCGTTTCGATAAAATTCGTAATCCTGAAGATGAAACTAAGCAGTACTTCGCCCTTAATATAAGAAGTGAGCAAAAATTTAATTCCGGAACTCTTGAAGTATCACTGACACCTCAATTTTCTCAGCTTAATGTAAAATCAAATTTGAATAACAAATTAGATACTCTAAACTATGTGTTTGACGAAATCATCTCTCATGATGTAGAACTCAAGGAAATACAGATTACTCCAATGGGTTATTTATTATCTGCAAAAGACATAAGAGAAATTGAATATAAAAACAACTTTATTAAGATGGAAATTGAGTTGATTCTTAAAGATGGAATTAAAGAAACTATCACCACAATACCTAAGCCAAGAGAAAAAAATCCTATATCTGATGACGGTTATAAATTAGGTTCTCATATATATGGAATTGGACTAAATGGAAATTTAGTCGTATCTCGGTCAGAAGACGATAATCTTAATTTTATTGGGCAGTTTCCAAGGATAATAAATCCAAATGATATCATAGCCATAAAAGTAAATGGAATTGAATATCCTGTAGAATAAAAGAAGCCTGAAATGGCTTCTTTTATATTTTAAGTCTTCTATTTATTGATGTCATTAGTTAATCATAGTATAATATTATAGATAACTTATTGAGTCTAATAAATATAATTAGGAGAATCTAAAATGTACGAATACAAATTTATAGAAATTAAATCCACATCATTTATGACAATTCACTTTGAAGAGTATCAAGACATAATCAATGAAGAAGCAAAAAATGGTTGGCGTTTTGTGAATTCCTTACCTGTGAAAATTGGTGGATATGGTGCAATTACTACACTTAGCCTAGTATTTGAAAGAGAAAAGAAATAATATTGAATTTCTGCTAAACCATAACTTTAAGGGTTTAGCGTCAGACGGTTGGAAGAAAAGTAGCTCGAGAGAGAAAAACGAAGCGTTCGCAAAGTTCCCTTAATCTCCCTCGCATTACATATCTTTTATAATCCTTTATTTTAACACATTTTCCAATATCCATTTCGCCAATCCATCATTTTCATTATTATCACAAATATGATCTGCAACCTTTTTCACATCTTCGATTGCATTTCCCATAGCAACTCCTATTCCACAAGTTTTAAGCATTTATAAATCATTATAGTCATCTCCAAATGCCACTACTTCGTCAATACTAATTCCCCATTGCGATGCCAGTTTTATAATTCCATTAGTCTTAGTTGCATTTCCATTCATTATTTGAGCCATACCATCACGACTTACTGTAAAATGATATCCTTCTGGTAGTATGCTTTTTATAAACTCCACATCGTTATTATCATTTATAAGTATATAGGCCTTTTCCATTTCACCTTCTAGATTACTGAAATTTGTTATTTCATAATCTGCTACATAATCCCATAATAAATTTACATTGAAATTTGCATAGTGCCTCTTCCCATCTTCTACTCCAGACTTTAATCCTCGCTTAGCACTCTCTACTAACACTTCTCGGACATCGCTTACCTCTATTAGTGAACGATATAGTCTTTCATTACCCAAAAATCCATTTGCTCCATTTACGGTGACTCTACCATCAAAAAAAGCAGGTGGAGCCATAATCTCAGCACTAGCACCTCTAGCAGTCGCATATATGAATTTAAGTCCATTTTCCCTACACTTCTTTATCGTATTTAAACTGAATTCAGATATGGTCTTATCGTCCTTTAAAAGAGTATCATCTAAATCCGTTACTATCATTTTTATCATATTAATCATCCTTATTTTGTATTATAAATACTATTATATATGAATAGTCATTCTTCACACTACTTATATTTAACAAATAAAAAACGGCATGAAATAATCACACCGTAAATTCAATATCATCTTCAATTTGTTTATTATATAGAGAGTACAGCTCTTCTTCCGTTATACTGTCACTATCTATATCTAATACCACTTTCCCGCCATTTAACATAACTATTCTATCTGAAAATCTTACTGCATCACTTAGATTATGAGAAATCATAAGTGTCGTCATGTCCTTTTCTTCAATTAAATCTTTTGTCATATTCATTATAAGTTTTGAAGTCTTAGGGTCTAATGCTGCAGTATGCTCATCTAATAACAACAGTTTCGGTGCCACAATAGTTGCCATTAATAACGAAAGAGCTTGTCTTTGACCTCCTGATAAAAATCTCACTTCAGTTTGAAGTTGATTTTCTAAACCTAGATCAAGCGTCTTCAGTATTTCTTTAAAGTACTCTCTTTGCTCATTTTTATTCAATAATTTCTTCATTTTTAGAGACTTGCCTTTTTTAAGTGAAAAAGCTAAATTTTCCTCTATTGTTAGAGTTGGAGCAACTCCTCTAGAAGGATCTTGTGATACTTTTCCTATATATCTAGAACGGTCTTTTTCCTTCGTTTTGCTAAGATTAATATCATCTAACCAAAGTTCTCCAGCATCAGCGTCAAGAGAACCACTTATTAAATTAAACATAGTACTTTTCCCACATCCATTAGGTCCAAGTATTGCCACAGTAGTTCCTTTTTCCACTGTAAAGGAAAAGTCTTTGAACACTGAAAGTTCATGTTCAGTCCCTATATTAAATCCCTTCCACAGATGATTTATACTTAGCATTTTGAATCTTCCTCCTCTTCATAGTTTTAAATTTCGCTACTCCAAAAGCAGATGCATTATTATATGCAATAAATGCTATTACTATAAATGCAGTAATTGCTTTTAAGTCTTCTGCTGCAAGTCCTCTATCTATTGCTATACCGCCTATAATTTTAAAGCTTATTGCTCCTATTATAGCTCTAGTAGTCGGTTTTAGAAATCTTGAATTCTTTAAGAATGTATCTCCAATGATTATTGATGCCAATGCAGTTACTATTATTGACTGTCCCATCGTAATATCTGCAAATGATTGAGATTGTGCCATAAGAGCACCTGCAACTGCTACTAATCCATTTGAAAGCATCAGTCCCAATAATTTATAAGTATTAGGATTTTTCCCCATAGCAAGCCCAAGGTCAGGATTATCGCCTGTTATCCTAAGCATATATCCATGTTCTGTGCTTAAAAATAGGTCTACTAAAAGTTTTATTGCTATTACCAGCACCGCTAAGAAAACTATTCTAGAAGTTCCACCAAACATTTTAAAAAGCGTTGGTACCTTAGTTAGTGCAACATTTGATGTATTATTAATCCTAAGGTTAAAGGAATATAGAATTGTCAATGTCAGTATACCTGAAAGCAATGCATTAATTTTTATTTTACTATGGATAAGATAAGTCATTCCACCTGCAAGTGCACCTAATACAAAAGCACCTAATGTAGCAGTTATAGGATCTAGTCCTGCTAATGCAATTCTAGAAAATACAAAAGCTCCCAATGGAAATGTACCTTCAACTGATAAGTCAGCAATATCCAATATTTTATATGTGAAGTAAACTCCTATTGCTAAAACTGCAAATATCAGTCCTTGTTCCAATGATTTTTCTATTAATGGATTCATTTTAACACCTTCTATATCCTTTCCCTTTTAAATTTATTCCCCGATTATAACTGCATCGGCAAATACTGTTTTTATATCAATCCCTAGTGCTTCAGCGACTTCACTGTTCACCATAAGTGTAGTTTCTTCTGCGAATTTAACTGGCATTTCACTAGGTTTTTTACCATTTACTAATATTTCTATTGCCATTTCTCCCGCTAAGTTTCCTAAGTATTCGTAGCTTATTCCTTCTGAGAATAATAGACCACCTGCCGCCGGCCCTTCTTCTGCTGCCATACTAGGAAGTCCTGCTTCTACAAGAATTTCTCCGATTATTGGAGCAGATGATGCAATTAAGTTATCAGTGATTGCAAAAAGTCCATCTGTCTTTCCAACAAGTGAAGCCATTGCTTGAGAAACATCATTAAGATTATTTATTCCTATAGTTTCAACTTCTATTCCCAATTCTTTACCATTAGCGATTAATTCGTCTATTTGGACTTCTGAATTTTTTTCATTTGTGTTAAATATTGCTCCCATAGTTTTCACTTCTGGAAACAGTCTTAAAAAAGTCTCTAGTTGAGATTTCGATGATACATAATCTGAAACTCCTGTAACTATTCCATTAGGCGCATCATTTGATTCTACTAATTCAGCTGTAACTGCATCTGTAACTGCATTGAATAGTACCGGTATATCAGCTCCATTTTCTGCTGCACCTTGTGCTGCTGGAGTCCCTATTGCATATATTAAGTCTACTTCTGATTGAACAAAACTTTGAACTGCAAGCGAAACATTTCCAGGTTCACCTTGAGCATTTTTGTACTCGATTTCAAAATCTATTCCCTTTTCTTTAAGTACTTCTTCCAGACCAATTCTAGTATTATCAAGTGCTGGATGATCTGCTATCTGTATTACTCCTATTTTGAAGGTCTGTCCATCAGTTGTCATTTCACCCTTATCTACTGTCTCTTCTTTCTTGCCACAAGCAGTTAAAACTGCCATACAAAGTACTAATACCATGATGATACTCTTGCTAAATTTACCTTTTGTCAACATTTTTCTCTCTCCCTATTCTGTAAATTAATTTCAGTAAATAAAAAAATCTCCCGTCTCTAATTATCAATTAAAAGATAATCAGGGACGAAAGATAAAATATTCCGCGGTACCACCCAAATTATGGTCTAGCCATCACTTATACAAATCAACGAAAACGTGAATTTGTTCCCTTGGTAACGGTGGGTTCCCGTGTCCATCTACTAGATTCAACGGACATACTCTGGAGTGTATATTACATAATTCCTCTTAAACTGGCTTTCACCTAACCCAGCTCTCTAAATTAAGACTCTTTATCTTTCTCTCCATCAACGTAAGTTTCTGAAATTAGTTATAATAATATACCAGTTTAAAAATAAAGTCAATACCTTTTTTCAATATTGTATAAATTAACAGTATAATTATAATATAAGTTAACAGTTTTTATTGCTTGTGAACTGGGTATTTAAAGTAAAAGGAGTGATTTCATGAAATGTAAAAATAATTATGTATTTCCCATCATCATTACATTTTTAGTTTTAGTAAATATCATCTCAGTGAAAGCTGAAGACCATGTCCCAGAACTTAAAGAGGGAAACTATATCTATGATTTAGCTGATTTATCTACTAAATCGACTAGAAATCATATAAACTCCTTAAGCCAACAATTATATGAGCAAACAAATAACAGTTTTTATATCTTAACTACGGATGAACTTAAGTCCTATGAAGATTTTATTGTTCAACTTTCCAACAATTGGGATTTTCAAAACGGCAATAATTTAATTGTAGTATTTGAAAAAACTGATGAAAAGGTCATCAATCACGTCTTCAATTCAAATCGTTTTGACTACAATATTGCAAATAATATAAAAACTTATCCTACAGTACATGGAAACCCTCTATTTGTAAGAGAAAAATACGACGATGGAATTCTTTATTCATACAATTCAATCTTTAAAATAATAGGACATTATTATAGCATTGAACTGGACGGGATCAATATAGATAAACTAAAAACTGAACCATCTAAAACTATGTATTATATTATTGCCATAATTTTAATTATCATCGTAGGTTTGATATTTGTAAGCAGACCTGCTCATAATAAACGAGCTGAATTTTTGTCTAAACATAGAAATTTCTTTGATCGCTAAATACTTTCTGTTTCCATACAACTATCTTTGGGTAAATAGTTTTCGTTGGGGGTGTTTTATGAAAAACAATATTACTAAACTAATACTATCGCTTTTTGTATTTTTGTTTCTAATCCCACTTCAAGATGTATATGCCGACAATAGCATCCCTGAAATGGTTGAAGGACAGTTTGTATACGATTTAGCAGATAAAGTCAGTGGTGGAAATGCAAAACATATTAATAAATTAAGCTCAGAATTACTTACTCAAGCAAATACAAATCTATATGTTTTTACAGTTACGGAAATTAATGATACTGGAAATTACCTTGAAAACTTAGTAGAAGAATGGGGTCTTAACGAAGGTAGAAATGTGGTTTTACTCTTAGATGTAAAGAAAGAAAATGTGAGTATTAATGTTTATAAGTCTAAAGATATCAATTGGATAGATACGACATCACTTGCATCAGGAGCAATTACATATGGCTCTCCAGAATTCAACAGGAACAGTTTTAAAAATGGAGTGAGGTTTTCATACAATTCAATATTTAAATCTCTTGCAACCTATTATAAGGTCTCTATTGACGGAGTAAACATTGAACAGTTGCCTACACATACCAATATTAGAGAATGGTCTTTCATAGGATTTGTTTTTCTGCTTATGATTGCCTTTATCATGGTTACAAATAAAAAGAAGAAGCGAAGATAAATAAGGTAGTATAGAATATTCTATACTACCTTATTTTTTTAATAATCAAGTACCTTAGATAGGAAATCTATAGTTCTTGGGTTCTTAGGATTGTCAAACACTTCAGCAGCAGTCCCCTCTTCTTCTATTATTCCATCAGCCATAAATAAAACTCTGTCAGCAACTTGTTTCGCAAATGCCATCTCATGAGTTACTACGACCATCGTCATACCATTATTTGCAAGATCTTTCATTACATTTAGTACTTCGCCTACCATTTCTGGATCTAGGGCAGAAGTAACTTCATCAAAAAGCATAAGTTTGGGTTCCATCGCTAGTGCTCTTGCAATAGCAATTCTTTGTTTTTGTCCGCCTGAAAGATTATTCGGATAAGCGTCTTTTTTATCCAGTAAATTCATTTGTTCAAGTAGCACTATAGCCTTTTTATCCGCTTCTTCTTTTGTATTTTTTCCAGTAAGAGTTGGAGCCAGTGTAATATTTTCTTGCACTGTCATATGTGGAAACAAGTGAAAATGCTGGAATACCATTCCCATCTGCTGTCTAATTTTGTCAATGTCTTTATCTTTGCTATCCAGTTTTTGTCCTTGAAAGTATATTTCTCCACTAGTTGGAATCTCCATGTGATTTAAACATCTTAGAAGTGTGCTCTTCCCTGATCCTGACGGTCCTATAAGCCCAATCACTTCTTTTTCTTTGATTTCTAAATCCACATCTTTTAGAACGTGTTTATCACCAAAGTATTTGTTCAATTTATTAACTTTAACTATCATGTTGTAGACTCCTCTCAAATACTTTCAAAATTTTAGATAATGTAAATGTAAGTACAAAGTATAATCCTGCAGCTATCATATATCCACTAACTTTATAAGTCGCTGCTACTGCTGTTTTTGCACCATACATAATATCTGTTACACCTATAGAAGACACTATTGCCGTCTCTTTTATTAACGATATGAATTCATTACCAAGAGATGGCAATATATTCTTCATAGCTTGGGGATAGATTATCTTCATCATAGTTTGAGATTCTGTCAAGCCTAAACTTCTTCCAGCTTCGGTTTGACCCGGATCTACAGATTGAATTCCACCACGTATTATTTCCGCCACATATGCAGAACTATTTAATGATACTGCAATAAGTCCACCTACAAATGGGCTTAAGTCAATTTCAAATAACAATGTAGGCCCAAAGTAAAATATATACATTTGGACAAATAACGGCGTCCCACGAAGTAATTCAATATATGCTGTTGCTAAATAAGATACTATTTTTATCTTAGATTCTTTAAGTCTATTTATAACTACTCCTAATAATACACTTATTATTAGCGATATAAGTGAAAGTACTACAGTATAGCCAACTCCTCTTATATAGAGCATGTGATATTTGTTCCAAAGTGCTAACATATTTCCTCCTAATTACAGTCCTTGTTCTTCTACTATAGCATTAGCTTCTGCTACCCAACCACTCATCAAATCTTCATCTTTTATTTTTGCTAATATTTCATTTACTTTATCTCTCAACGCTAAATTACCAGTTTTAAAACCTATTGCAGTACCTTCTGAAAGATCTTGAATTACGATCGTTGGCACTACTACTAAATCTTCATTGCCTAATTCATATGATTGAGCAACAGGAGTTTCCATCATTACTCCATCTAATTTATTAGTCTTAAGTTCCATTACTATATTTCTAACATCTGTAAGTATTTTTGCGTCTACTCCATCCATACCACCAAGAATTTTTTCTTGAGTAGTTCCAAGTTGAGCACCTATAAGCTTGCCTTGTAAATCATCTATACTCGCGTATTTATCCACATTGTCTTTAGTAACTAATATACTGTGAGTTGCTTCGTAATAGATATCACTAAACTCCATATCTCTAGTTGGATCTGCACTTAAACCTGCAATAGCCATATCTACTTTGCCAGATGGAATTGCCATAAGTACATTATCAAAATCCATATTTTGAAGTTCCAATTCAACTCCTAGTTCTTCAGCAATATATTTTACCATTGAAATATCAAATCCTACGATTTCATCTTTCCCATCAATAATAGCGATGAACTCATATGGAGGATAATCTGCACTAGTTGCAACTACAAGTTTGCCTTTATCTAATACGTTTTGTAAACTATTGTCATCTCCAGCAGGTTCTCCTGCATCTTCTTTTTCATTATCTTGTTCGACCACTGTTTCACCAGCGTTTTCTGCTACATCTTCTTTTGGCTCCTCTTTTTTACCACATGCAGTTAATGTAAGTGATAATACCAATACTAAAACTAATCCTAAAATCCATTTTTGCTTTTTCATTGTTTTCCTCCTAATATTTTTAATAATTGTTTTCTATATATAAAAAACTCGTCTCCTAAAAATAAGAGACGAGTAATTACCCGCGATGCCACTCTAATTGATTTCTTTCGAAATCCAGCTCGTTCATTTTAACGCTATTGCATGCGTGATAAGATACTCACCATTTGGCTTTGTCAAATCAATCTCCACAACTCTCTTCATTAATCTTTCTCTTTATCGCCTTTCACCAATTGCGACTCGCTGTTAAGAATACTAAATTAACTACTCTTTGTTTCCGACGTTCTATATCTATATATTAACTTTTATCTGAGTCTTCTCATTTTCATCACCACTTGTATAATAAAAAACTCGTCTCTTGAATAAAGAGACGAGATATATTCCCGCGATGCCACTCTAATTGATTTCTTTCGAAATCCAGCTCGTTCATTTTAACGCTATTGTATGCGTGATAAGATACTCACCATTTGGCTTTGTCAAATCAATCTCAGCAACTCTCTTCATCTATCTTTCTCTTTATCGCCTTTCACCAATTGCGACTCGCTGTTAAGAATACTAAATGGATTACTCTTTGCTTCTGACTTTTTAAATATTGATTATTATAATACATCAGTTGAAAAATATTGTCAAGGGATTTTTAAAGTATTTTTTAACTTTTGTTATGAAAACGATAACAATTTAAGTATTTATTCAAATTAGATTTACATAAACATATTAACTTTCTATTGAATATATCTCCGTTAAAATAAAATTGAGTATTTGGACAAAACTATCACAATAGATTTTGATTACACTAATTACAAAAAGGCAAACTAAGCATACACCTTAGTTTGCCTTTTCCACTATTTTAGTTCATTAATGTAAAATATTACTATCATATATTGCATCCTAATTATTTACATAAATCTTAATTCTAAACTTTAGTATATCTTATAATTAAATATCCTCAACTATATCTTTACATAATTACACTATATATACTTAAAAACTTATTTCAAATAATCCAAAGCAAATTTTGCAAAAACAGCTGAAGCTTTAGAAAGTACGTCTTCATCAATATTAAATTTAGGATGGTGTATAGGATATATGGCTTCCTTTTTTTCATTATATATCCCAACATAAAACATTGTCCCAGGTACTTTTTCTAAATAACAGGAAAAGTCTTCCCCACCCATACTAGGTTTTTCGATATTATATACTTTTTCTTCTCCTAACAATTCCTCTATACTATTAGATAGTAAACTTGTTATGATACCATCGTTAATAAGTGGAGGAGTATTAGATCTATACTCCATTTCATACTCTGCTCCATGTATATCA
Organism: Tissierellia bacterium; assembly: GCA_012728335.1. Lineage (GTDB taxonomy): Bacteria > Bacillota > Clostridia > Tissierellales > Peptoniphilaceae > JAAYFG01. The sequence goes on from JAAYFG010000117.1 coordinate 23,677, forward strand.
GTTATACCTGCTATTATTTTCTCCATTAATACTGGCATTTTTTTCCTAGCTTCATAGCTTAAAGTTCTTGCTGTCCCCTCCATAGTCATTGTATCTGGAATTACATTTTCAGAATTTCCACCTGAGAATTTTGTAACTGTTAATACTGAAGGATCTAAAGCTCCAATATCCTTATTAGGTATAGAGAGTAAAGCATTGTAAATTTCATGTCCAACCAAAATAGGATCTATACATTTTTCTGGTTGAGAACCATGACCACCACGTCCTTTAATTGTAATCTTAAAAAAGTCTGGTGCAGCCATTGCTGGTCCAGTAATTATACCAAATTTCCCTGATTCTATCTCTGGCCATGCGTGAGCCGCTATAGCAGCATCTACTTTAGGATTATCTAAGACACCATCGTTTATTACACTCATTGCTCCATTAGGAGCTTCTTCAGCAGGTTGGAATACAAATTTAATGGTTCCCTTGATTTCACTTTTAAATTCTGTAAGAATCTTTGCCGTTCCAAGTAACCAAGTAACATGAGCATCGTGTCCACATGCATGCATAACCCCTTCATTCTTAGATGAATAATCTACATCATTTTGTTCTAAAATTGGCAAAGCATCCATATCGGCTCTAATTAATAAAGTTTTACCTGGATTTTCACCTTTAAGTATCCCAACTACTCCTGTTATTCCAACATTTTTAATTACTTCTAATCCTAAAGATTCCAAAAAATCTGATATCAGCTTTGAAGTTTTAAATTCTTTATGACCTAATTCTGGATTTGAATGAATTTTTCTTCTAATACTAACAAGTTCATCTTGAATTTTTGCAGAGTTTTCTAATAATTCTTTATTAACCATATAATCTTCCTCTCAATTCATTTGTATTACTGCTGACTTTATTCTATTTAAACCTTCTTCTAACATACTCTTAGAGCATGCAAAATTTAATCTCATAAATCCCTTTCCTGTTTCTCCAAACCAATCACCACTATCTAATGCAACCTTAGCTTTATTAACGAATAAATCATTCAATTCATTAGTATTTAAACCTAAATCTCTACAATCTATCCACAATAGGTAAGTCCCCTCTACAAAATTAGTTTTCAACCCAGGGATCTTATTTATAAATGATACTGCATAGTTTCTATTATCCAATAAGTATCTAACTAAATCACCTACCCATTTGGCGCCATTTTTATAAAGCTCTGGAGTAACTTCTCTGCTAAATACATTACTACGATTTAAGTCTAAAAGACCTAATTCATTTTTATAAATATCCATTTTTTCTTTATCAAATATAATCCAGTATGCACTATGCAATCCAGCAATATTAAATGTTTTACTTGGTGAAGTACAAGTAATTATATTTTCCTTATATTTTTCATTTACACCTACAATCGGTATATGTTTATTAGGTGGAAACACTAGATCAAAATGTATTTCATCAGAAATTAATAATACATTGTTTTCATAACAGATTTTTGCAACTTTTTCCAACTCATTTTTATTCCACACTCTTCCCACTGGATTATGTGGGCTACAAAAAATCATCATTTTACACTTCGGATCTTTTGCTTTTGATTCCAAGTCTATAAAGTTTATCTTATATTTTCCATCTTCTAAAATTAGAGTATTCTCTAATATCACTCTTCCATTTCCTTCAATAACTTTAAAAAAAGGATAATATACAGGTGGCTGAATAATTATTTTATCACCTTCTGCAGTAAATTTTCGTATCATCATATTTAGCAGAAACACTACACCTGGACCATATTCTACACATTCTTTATCTACTTTTAATCCGTGTTGTGTATATAACCAATTTACTATCGAATCATAGTAATCTTCTTCTCTTTTAGTATAACCAAATATTCCGTGTTCAAGCCTTTTTTGCATTGTTTTAATTGCAAATTCAGGTAATCTAAAATCCATATCAGCTACCCAATATGGTATTAAATCATTTCTCCCAAACTTTACATCCATTTCTTCATATTTTACAGAACTAGTATTTGATCTGTCTATTCTTTCATCAAATATAGTCATACAATCTCCTTCTTTCACGTTTGCATAGCTTTAACCTTCAAACCAACTCTATTTAATACCGCTCTGAATAAGATTATTAACATAAAATTCAATATTATTTTGTAATCAACCTTATTAAATAGCAAATATAATCCAGCAAATATAATCAGTATATCTGATACAAGAAAAATAATTTTAGAAGCTTTAAAAATACTCATAAAAGTCGATTTGAATCCTAAATATACAATTTTCAATCCATAAGCAACTACTAAAATACCTATTATATCAAATACTAAATATGATATTTTAAAGTCCATATTATCACCTTTCTTTTAAAATTAATCTTCATATCTGGTCATGGATATTCCTGTGAATGCTAATATTATTGTTATAACCGGTGACAATATATTCATGAAACAATAAGGTACATAACTTAATGTCGAAACTCCTAAAGTTGTTGATGCATATATTGCATGACCATTCCAAGGCATCAAAACACCTCCATATGTTCCAGACGCCTCAATTGTCCTCGATAAATTCTCTGATTTTAAATTAAAGTGCTCATATAATGGTAACATAAAAGTAGCAGTCATTACAGTCGCAAGACTGAAACTTCCTCCAACGGCATTAATAAAGTAATTTATAAACATAGTAACTAAGGTCAATGATTTTTCACTTTTTACAAGTTTAAGAACTGGATTTATTATTGTTTCCATTACTCCAATATGGTTAAGTACACCTGATACAAACATTGCAAATAGAATCAAAATTGCAGTATCATACATAGAGCTTACGCCACCTCTATTTAAAATGGCATCTACTTGAGCAATCCCAGTATCTATAGAAAAACCTCTATAAAATACGTATAGTACATCTGATAATGCAGCGCCTTGATATAATACAGCTACAATACCACCTGATATTGCTCCAATCATAAGAGATAAAAATGCGGGTATTTTTGCTACTAACAAAGCTACTACAACTAAAGCTGGTAAAAACGAAATTATACCAATTTTAAAATTAGCATCAAATCCATCTAATATGAAGTTTATGCTATTGTAGTCGATAGTTGCTCCTCTATATTTCAAACCCATTACTAAAAATATAACTGCTGTTATTATGTAAGCTGGTACTTGTTCATATAACATGTGTTTAACGTGATCCATTACTTCAGTTCCGGTAACTGCTGCTGTTAAATTTGTAGTATCAGAAAAAGGAGACATTTTGTCACCAAAATAAGCTCCACAAATTACTGCTCCTGCAGTTATTGCTGGTGGAATATCTAACCCTTGTCCTACTCCCATCATTGCAACTCCTGCTGTTGCCATTGCTCCCCATGAAGTTCCTGTAGATAGGGAGGTCACCGAACATAACACTAGTGCTGTCAGTAGAAAAAACTGAGGCGTTATTATCTTTAATCCATAATAAATAATTGTAGATATAGTCCCCGCTGCCATCCAAGTGCCTACCATTCCTCCTACAGCTAAAATTATAAAGAATGGTTGAAGACCTTTTCTAACAAAATTATATCCCTCAGTCTCGATCTCATCGTAGCTATAACCCAAGTAGTAAGCTGCACCTATAACCAATAGAAACGATAAAAAGAACATTCCATGTAAAGGTGCACCTAAAATAGAATACCCTCCTATAATAACTACAACTAATATTAACAATACTGTTAGTGCAATTCCCATTGTCAATTCTTTCTTTTTTGGCTTCAAACTGTCTTTGTTCATAATCTTCCTCCTGTTTAATATATTTTACTATGATAATAGCTCCACTATGTATACTATAACATAGATGTAATATATTAATGCAAGAACTATGCCAACGTTTGCAAGCCTTATTCTACGCTAATAACCCATTTTATAAATAAAAATAGTGAATAAATAGGATTATTAGACCCAGTTAAGCCTATTTATCCTATTTATTCACAACAATTTATAGCATTTTACTTCTGTACAAACCATTGTATAATGTCTAATTAAATCTTTTCTTTATTGTATTTACTTATTATTTTAGTTCATTCGTAATTTCTTCTATTTCATCAATAATACTACCAATATAAGCAATAGTATCTTTAAGTGGTTTATCTGTGGTTATATCTACTCCTGCATTTTGAGCAAGCCCAACAGCATCCTTTACGCCACCCAGTTTTAAAGTATCTATCCATCTATCTACTGCAGTTTGACCTTCATCTAAAATCATTTGACTAACTTGTGTACCGATAGTAAGTCCCGCAGAATACGTGTAAGGATAAAGTCCCATATAGTAATGAGGTTGTCTCATCCAAGTAAGTTCTGCACCTTTTGTGATTTCAACTTCATCTCCCCAGAACTCCTTCAACACATTGTAATATATTTCAGAAAGATCGTCTGCCGTAAATGATTTATTAGCATCTATTAGATAATAGACTTCTCTTTGGTATGCTGCTTCTAGTAAATGAGTAACAAAATTATGATAGTACGTCTTGGATATTATATTGGATAAATGGTATCTTCGCTCCTTAGCATCTTTCGCGTTTTTAAGCATTTGATTTGCCATTATCAACTCATTTGTAGTTGACGGTGCTTCTACAAAATATAGTGATGGTCTAGTATTCAATATGTTTTGGTTTTTCCCCGACAAATAAAAATGTCCAGCATGTCCAAGTTCATGTGCAAGTGTCATGGCTTCATACATTTTTCCACTCCAAGATACCAATATAAATGGATGTGCTCCATAAGGGCTTGCACAAAATGCGCCGGTTGATTTTCCAGTGTTATTTACATAGTCAATCCACCTTTCGCTAAAAGCTCTATCCAATATTTCTGTGTATTCATCGCCTAAAACAGATAAACCATTTTTAATGATTTCTTCAGCAGCTTCAACGCTCATAAACTCATTCATACTATTGTCTATATCCACTTTCAAATCTGCATAAGTCATTTTGTCTAGACCGTTTGCTTCTTTTACCAGTCTTGCATATTTTCTCATATGTGGAGCTAAATCACTCATGATAATGTCAATTTGTCTATTATATACATCGCGAGGAATTCTTTGCTCAAATAGTAAATAGTCTATAACAGAATCAAAACCTCTCAGAGTTGCCATAGTTTTTTCAGTTCTTACATGATTTAGATAGTTAGCTCCCGTTACATTCTTGTATTTATCTAAAACACTATAAAATTCATCATATGCCTTTCTTCTAAGTTCAGTATTAGGATCACTATCTAGCATTCCTTCAAAAATATTGTAACTAAGCGGATATGACTCTCCATTTAGTTCAATATCAGGAAATTTCATATCTTTAAGTTTAGCAGAATCATAAATATCATTCGCAGAATTAAGGGTCATTTGTAGTTGTGCTAATACATTTTCAGCTTCTTCTCCAAGCATATGTTCTTTCTCTTCCATAAGTTCAGTCAAAAAGTGGTTGTTTTCTTCATCTTTTGCTGCTTCTTTCAACACATTAAAATCATTGTTTAATAGCTCAACATTGAAGAAACTTATCTTCGTTGTCATGGCATTTCGCCTAAGGCTAAAATCACTTATAGTCATTATAGAGTCTCTATTATTTGCATCAGCACTCACAGGTAAACTCGCATACGAGTTCAACTGATATAAATTTTCCATAAAAACTTTAGAGTCATCTATCGCAGAATTTATTGTATCCGCATTATTTAATTTTCCCTTATAATCTTTAACAAATTTATCAACTAAAGCCTCAGTTTCCTGCAAAGTCACGTCGTAATCCTCTTTGGTTGAAAAGAGTGCAGACAAGTCCCATGTGTATTTTTCTTCAACTTCAGTTCTTGGAACAGTTTTTAAAATATCCATCTTAAACCTCCTAATATTATCTAATCTCCATTCAAATAGTTACCCCAAAATCAGAAATATAAGTATATTACTTTCACTTTTTGTGAATTTAATATACAATGGTTATATCTTATAAATGATTATAATACTTAACGATAGACTTGGGAGTGAAATAATGAGAGATGCAGTAGTTTCCATAATTATGGTAATAATGATGATACTTGCAGCAATAGTAATAACAAAATTATTCTTGTAAACAAAGGACTAGAAAGTACGAGTGTACTTCCTAGTCCTTTTTAGTCCCTTCTCTTTAAGTTTGATAAAAACATATAATAGGTCAGCAAATAATATACGATAAAGAGCATTATTATGATAATCAATACCATTCCGATAGTTTCCAGTATATTTGGTCCTACATACATCTGAATAATATCTGAGATACTTATCATGAACATAGACCCTATTATTATTGCCCCGCCAATTCCTAAAAACAACGGTTTCCAAAATGATATCAACAGTTGCTTAGATGCTAGTCTGTATATTTTAGAGCGACTAATTCCCAATTGCCAAAGAGATCTGTACCTATTCTTATTATAAAGAGAATCTTCTAGCTCAATTAATGCAATAATCGTAAAACTGATTAATAGCAATATTATAGAAAGATAGGTCATAACTGTCTTCATAATAAATACTATGGTAATAATACTATTGGTTTCAATGGAATCAATTCTGATATACTTATGAAAACCTGAATCTTCATTATCGTATTTCTCATCAAATAACTGTTCTAGTTCCCTAGCTTTAAATATATCGAAATCTTCTTCTACATCAATCATGAGGGATCTTCCCACGAATACCATATTTTCTACTTCACTGTCATTAATTACATATAGTGAATTAACATGGGCATTATATAAGTATTCAGAAATATTCTTGCTATAGACTCCGTTTGCCTTTAATTTATACACTTTACTATCTGTTTCAAGTCCAAGAAAAACACTTTCATCATAATTTCCTATGTCAGTACCTTCTTGAATCTGAACGATATATTCATCTCTATTTAATTCAACCGGCTCATCACCACTCATCATAAGTAGATGATTGTATTCACTTAATCTCAACACATTCATAGGAAAATCATATCTTACCCTGCTTCTAAAATCTCCTTGTTTGGCTAAATAGGAATCCACATATGTATAATCCTTTATATCTATTTTCTCGTCGAGTAAAAAATCGAATACTTCTTCATAATCATCAATACTTATTTCTTCTTCACTAGTAGTGTTATTGTAAGTCGTTATAATTTGAATGTCTTGAACCATTCTGCTACGCAAATAACCTTCAGACCAAGAAGTGAGTATAGGCTGAATTATGAATATTAAAACCGCAATGTATATAACAAGTGAGATTAAACTAAATACACTTCTGTGCCGATTCATCTTCGACTTAATCTGGCCACTAAAGAATATGCTGCTCCAAGAATTATCACTTTTCCTATACTGATAAATATAGAAGAAATGATATATAAATAGGGCGACATAAACCCCACTCCTGATTAAATAATTGAATATTCCTATAGTATCTCCCGGCAAATTAAGATGGATAGTTCCAAAGACATATCCAATATTTAATACGGACATAATCAATTCGATTACAGCAAGCTTTTTTGCTAATTCACTTTCTTTTACTTTGCTGATTTTAGAAACCACAATAATTAAAACATAGATTACAGGAAAAATGAATAACAGAATGTAGATTACTTTACCCAAAATCGGAATTCTTGAGTCATAGTACATTTTTAATATTTGAAATCCTAAGTATACGAAGAATAAATTTATCATAAAGGTCAATCCATGAACGATTTTAATTGTAATGCCTTCTCCTTTAATCTGTTCGTCTTCTTCGGCATAGAGTAACTCTATAATCTTTTTCGAATTAATCTTTCTAGACACTATTTTCCCGACTACTATAAATAGCGTGGTAAAGAAAGCTAGTGTATATAGTATAGAATCTGGATAGTAAGGAAATATAAGTCTTATTTCACCATTGAAAGTCTTTAGCAGAAAAAAGTTTACAAATTGGGCTAATACACCTCCCAATACTATTCCTATTCCTGTTGAAATCACTCCTAATATTACTACTTCTTTAAAGAATAAATCTGATAGCAGTTTTTTATTCAATCCCATAAGATTTTGAAGTCCTATCTCTTTTTGCTTCTTCAACAATAGATAGTCTATTACATGTTTAACTAAAAAAACTGTAATTAAGCTAATTCCTGCCATTCCATATCTAATTGGAAGTTCCATTTTAGATATATCAAATACTATTGACACACTTGGATTATACCACTTTGACGTAATTGAAAAAAACGCATAATAAGCAGCACTACAAATCATCATCGTGATAATGAAAATTCCATAATCTCTATAGTCTTTCTTAATATTCTTAATTAATAACTTAAAAGTCATTAATATCACCACCTAAAACCGACATAGTCTCAACGATTTTATTGTAAAACTCTCGATTGGTCTTTTCGCTCTTATATAAATCCTTCCAAATCTTACCATCTCTTAAAAACAGTACTCTATCACACCAAGCTGAAACGAATGCATCGTGAGTTACGACTAAAATAGTCGCTCCCTTTTCTTTCAGTAGCTCCATAGACTTTAAAATAGTCCTCGATGCATTACTGTCCAATGAGCCTGTTGGTTCATCTGCCAATATTAACTTCGGACTATTAATAAATGCTCTAGCAAAAGCACATCGCTGTTTTTCACCTCCAGAAATGTGTTTAGGATATTTATCTAATATCTCAGTTATTCCTAATAATTTAGATATTTCCTCTAAAGTCATAATAGGTTTTTCACCTTTTATAGATAGAGATAGTTCAATATTCTCTCTAACAGTTAAAATGTCTAATAAATTGAAATCTTGAAATATAAAACCTAAATTTTCTCCTCTAAATTCACTTAGTACATCTTCGTCTTCTTCAGTAATGTCCATGCCATTTATAAATATATTACCGGCAGAAACCGTGTCAATGGTGGAGATCATATTTAATAATGTGGTCTTTCCACTGCCTGAAGGTCCCATTATTGCAGTAAATTCGTTTTGTTCCACACTGAAAGAAACCCCATCTAATACCTTGATTGCAATATCCCCTGTACCATAGTATTTATCTACATTTTTCACTTCTAAAACACTCATATTATCACCTCTGAGTTTAGATTAGCATAATTCCCTATATTTCAATATAAAAACAGCTGTATAAATTCTTACAAAACTGTAAGATTACAGCTGCCTTTCAAAGTTTTCCTTTGGAATTTGAAGTGTAATCCTTGCTCCTCCCATAGAAGACTTCCCATTAGATACTTCTATATTCAATCTCTCACACAAAACTTTTACTATATAAAGCCCCATACCTGTCGAGTTTAAATTATCTGATTTCTCTCCAGTAAAACCCTTGTCAAACACTCTATTTAACTCGTATTCCTTAAATCCACTCCCATTGTCTTCAATAGTCAATACAGACTTTGTTTCAAATTCCTCTGATGCAAATACGAGTTTAGGACTATCTTTAACATATTTTATTGAATTGCTAATTATTTGGCTTAATATGAAGACAAACCATTTTTTATCAGTTAAAATATAATTTTCAAGCTCACTCTTTTCTATGCCAAATCCATTTTCAAGAAGAGAAACTCTATTCTGAAGAATTGCACTATTGACTAAATCTTCTATAGAATGTTCCTTAATATGATAGTCTTTCTCTAAATTTTCTAATTTTGCAAGATAAAGGGCTTGTTCTATCAAATTTGAAATAAGTTCAGTCTGAGAAAGTATCTTTCTATTAAACTCTGTTTTATTATTACTGCTAATCAAATTTATAGTAGCAAGTGGATTTTTAATCTCATGAATCATTATTTCAATATAATCTCTATAAATTTCTTTTTCAATTCTTTCGTAATTGACTTCTTCCGCCATTGACTTGCTCATCCTATTAATGATTTTAAGCCAATTATCATCGATTAATTTCTCAAATACAAGTTGTGGAAAAAGGTATTTCTTATCTAATGAGTCTATCAGTCTATTGTATTTTTCAAACCTTTTTTTGACTATAATATAGTCAATACAATAATATACTCCAATAAAAAGTGTATATCCTATGATGAAGACTAAAAGGAGAAATGGTCTTATCTCATATTGAAACATAATTATGGAAAAAATAGTCAATATCACTAGGTAGATTACTAAATCAGGTATCTTTTTCTTAAAGTACATAAGTTTATTCATATCCTATACCCCTGTTTTGGAACAGTCACTATATATTCATCTATGCCTATTGAACTTAATTTTTTTCTAATTCAAGAAATATTTACTGAAAGAGTATTATCGTCTACGAAGTTTTGATTATCCCATAAGTATTCAATCAACTCTATTCTAGATACTATCGCCTTAGGACTGTCTAACAAATAAGCGAGTATAAGCGTTTCAGTATACGTTAGAAACACCTCTTCTCCATTGTATTGGACAGTATTAGTCCTTATATTAAGAGATACATCTTTATAAGTCTTCACACTATCATCAGTTTTATGCTCTAATATCCTTTTTATCCTAGCTAGTAATACTCCACTGTGATACGGTTTCTTAATATAATCATCTGCTCCTAGAGAAATCCCCGTTATTTCATCTATATCGGAAACTCTTCCTGTAATAATAATTATAGGGATGTTTTTTCTGGATTTAATTCCATTACATATTTCAAATCCATTGGCATTTGGAAGATTAATATCTAATAGAATCAGATTCACATCATTATTTAAAAGAATGTCCTCATAATCATTGCCATTTGACACATAGCAAATATATCCATTGTTTTCCAACAGTTTTACTAGTTCATCTCTCATGGAGATATTGTCTTCAATAATCAAAATCTTTTTCATCTCTACCATTTCCAATCTATATGCTAAAATCCTTCATATTATCTCTCATCATTTGAATTAATGCTATCTAAAAATTTACTATTACTTTCATGAACTACCTTGATACTATCGTCTTCAATGTCGATTGAATTACCACAGAGTAATTTTTCTAAATAGTTCTTATTGCTTTTTACTATGTCTGCGTTTTCAACTTCAGTATGACCACCAATAAAAATATCTGCATCTAATTCTAAATATTTTCTTAAAGTGTCGATATAGCCTTTAATATCTTCAAATTGTATAAAAGGAATAGGGTACTCAATATTATCTCCAGCATACAATACATTATCTACTCTATCAAATATAGAAATACTATCTACTGAATGCCCTGGACTGTGAAATATTTCTATCCCTTCTGAAAAGGTAATTTTCTCTTTGAAAGTCATATTTGGAACTACTAATTTTCTAAATCCTCTTTTAAGTCTCGAATGTTCTTTCAAGAAGTGCTCTCCATTTTTAAGGATGTCTTCCTTACATTTTTCATGGCTAATAATTAAATTATCTTCAAAATAGGAATTGCCCCAAATATGATCCCAATCACTATGGGTATTGATGACTATCTTCTTCTTATTTCCAAAGTGCTCTATAAGATAATCTTCTATAGCTATCATTGGATCTTCGCCTAGATATGTATCCACAATAAAATATGTGCCTATAGTATTTATTACATAGACATTGGTAGGCATTTCCAGATCATAAAAAGTGAAAAGTATCCCTCTGCTTCCAACAATTTGAACGTCCATACTATTCCTCCCATACTAATAGTATATATTATACCCATAAACATCAAATTCGTCCTCCAAAGAAATCATCAAATGTTTTTATAATGATTCATCTTAACTGACTCATATATCGGTTTAAAACTGCTTTTGTTTTAATGTAAGGAATTTATATGTACTATCAATTCTAATCGTTTCTACTGTAGTGTACATTCGTTTTTTGCCACTCCTTATCTATAGTTATATTAAAATAAGAAATGAGAGACTACTGTCTCTCATTTCTTATTTATTTAATGCACAGTTTTATTTAGTAACACTTCCTGGATTGCTAGAAGAATTTGAACTGCTCCATTCTTTCTCTAATGCCACCCAATCTCTTACTGATAATAATTTAGTCCAAGTTTCTCTATATGATTTATTTGTTCTCTCATACTCATGTGAGTTTGTAGCTTCTTGGATTTGTGCATAATACCATTCATTGCTATCTGCATTGTCTGGCCATCTCTTCATATCATCTAATAATCTTTCTTTATGTGGAGTTCTTTCTAATATTGAATTCACTAAAGTTGCTGCTTCAGCTCTAGTTATTACTTGATTTGGTTTGAAGCTTCCATCTGGATAACCATTGATTAATCCATGAGATGCTAATTTTTCTATAGCATTTTATGCCCAATTTCCTTTTATGTCTGTGAATTTATTATTAGTTAAGTTTCCATTATCTGATAAGAATCTTGAAGCCATTGTAGCAAACTCACCTCTTGTTATGCTTGCGTCTGGCTTAAAGCTGCCATCTGGATAACCATTAATTGCTCCTGCTTTATTCATTGTTGATATTGCATTATTATACCACCCTGAACTCAGTACATCACTAAAATCATTTTCTGAACTCCAATATCTATCTCTAGAATCTTCTGTCATCATTCTGAAGAATATTGTTGTTACTTCTGCCCTAGTGATTTCACCTTGTGGTCTTACAGTTCCATCTGGATATCCTACCATATAAGCATAGTGGTTTTCTTTATCAAAATCTCCACCCCAAATCCATGGATATGTTGGTGGTGTAACTACTTCAATTTCTCTATCCGGAACATCCTTACCATCTATCTTACCGATATTCTTAACTATATCACCACGTTTAGCCGTATCATTTACTTTAACTTCAATAGTCATTGTAAATGTTTCACCAGATTTTATTTCAGGAACTATATATTTTATTACATTTCCATTAACAGTTGCAGTTCCACCATCAGATAGTGTTACCTTAACAACGTCTAATTGACTTGGAACGTCGTCATAAAATACAACGCTCTTAGTTACAATATCCCCTGTATTAGTTGCTGTTAATGTGTATGTGAATTCATCCCCTACATCTACTGTATGATTCTTGTCAATATTAGACTCTTTTTTAAGTTCAAGTTCAGCAACATCAATCTCCGGTCCTGGTATTTCTTCTCCATCAACTAATACTACGTTCTTGAAACTTTGTCCTTTAACCGCTGTCTGATTAACTACTACTTCTATCGTTAATCTAAATTGATCACCAGGATTTAGTTCAGAAATAGTGTGTTTTATTTTGTTACCCGCTCCACTATATGCAGTTTCAGGATCAACACTTACTATATCTAATTGACTTGGAACATCATCTGTAATTTCTATATTACTTACTTTATACTTAGTGTTATTTACAACGTCTATATAGTATTTAAACTTTTGTCCCACTCTTACTGCTTCTGTAACATTTCTATTTTCGTCGGTAGTAAGATTTGTCGTCTTAGTTGTTTCTGCACTTCCTACTGTTATTTCTTCTGTAACTGGTTCATCTGGTGTAATTTCTTTACCAGGATCTTCTGGATCTGTTCCTTTTATTGTTGCTGTGTTCGTATATTTACCTACTTTTGCATCACTCTTTACTACTGCTGTAATAACTAGTTCTACTTTTTCAGTTCCTTTTAACTCA
>JAAYFG010000118.1 GCA_012728335.1 Tissierellia bacterium
ATATGACCCAGAGTATATTGCTATTTGTTTTGATTTAAAAGGACCAACTTTTAGGACTAAAGAATACGCTGATTATAAGGGGCACAGAGATAAAACACCTTCTGAGTTAGAACAACAAATACCTATAATGCACAGTATTTTAAAGGAAATGAATTTTAAAACCATGGCGATTGAAGGTTTTGAAGCTGATGATATTGCTGGATCACTTGCTGAGTTGGGCAAAAGCGAAGGACTAGAAATATTGTTTTTGACAGGTGATAAAGATTATTTACAGTTGGTAGATAATAGTGCTAGCGTATTATTTACGCAAAAGGGAAGTAGTCTTACAAAAGTATATACTCCTGAGAGTGTTTTTGATGAGTATGAACTAACTCCAAAAGAACTAATAGATCTTAAGGTATTAATGGGAGATGCTTCAGATAATATACCTGGAGTTCCTGGAATTGGTATTAAGACAGGGATTAAACTAATTAAAGAATATAAGAGCATAGAAAATCTTTATGATAATATAGACGAACTTAAAAAGAGTAAGATGAAAGAGAATTTAATAGAGAATGAACCACTAGCTCATATGAGCAAAAAACTGGGAACTATTGTTACGAATATGAATCTTGATGAAACTATGAATGATTTTAAAAGAGAAGCGTACAATACTCCTGAACTTGCTTGTTTGTATGAAAAATATGAGTTTAATACTCTACTATCTAAGCTTGACTACAAAAATGGAGAAGTAGAGCCAGCAGTAGAGTATAAATATGAGATAAATGTTGACTCTAATACGATAATCAATGAAATAACTAAGAATAAGGAATTCTCCTTTAAAATATTAACTGATGGAAAAATATATCAAGGGATAGTACCTTTTGCAATAGCATTTAAAACAGGAGATAAAATATTCTTCAATGATTATACCATAAGGACATTTACTGAATTTAAAGGCATATTTGAAGATGAGATAATAGCAAAGAAATCTCATGATATAAAAGAAGACATCATTATTTTGATGAATTACGGAATAGAGATAAAAAACTATAGTTTTGATACTATGGTTGGTGAATATCTAATAAATCCATCTCTAAATAACTATTCAATTAATAAAATAGCAGAAAACCACTTAGGATTTATGGGAACTGATGTTGAAGAACTATTGGGAAAAGGAAAGAATAAAAAAAGCTTATCTGAAATTGAAAGAGATGAACTTTACGAATACATGGCACAATATTTGACGATTGTAGATGATGCATCAGTAATTCAAAGGGACATTATCGAATCGTTTAATATGTTACACTTGTTAGATGATATTGAGTTACCGCTAATTGAAGTTTTAGCTAGTATGGAATTTAAAGGATTCAATATAGACGCAAGCGTTCTAGAAGATATTGGAGTAGAATTAACTAAAGAAATAGATAATTTGACTGCTGAGATATATAAACAAGCTGGACATGAATTCAATATTAACTCTCCAAAACAGTTGGGAGTGATACTGTTTGATGAACTTAATTTACCTGTAATTAAGAAAACTAAGACTGGATATTCGACAAATGTAGAAGTTTTAGAGAAACTTTCAGATGAACATCCAATAGTCGATTTAGTCCTTAGATATAGACAGATTGTAAAACTGCAATCGACTTATATTGTTGGATTAATTGATTTGATAAATCCAATTACTGGGAGAATTCATTCATCATTTAAACAGACTGTAGCTGCGACTGGAAGAATCTCTAGTACTGATCCAAATCTTCAAAACATTCCTGTAAAATCTGAAGAAGGAAGAATGATTAGAAAAGCCTTTGTTCCTTCGAAAAGTGGAAATAAGTTAGTTGATGCTGACTACTCACAGATTGAACTGAGAGTATTGGCAGAAATTTCAGGTGATGAAAACTTGAAACAAGCTTTTATAGACAATGAAGATATTCACTCATCAACTGCAAGAGAAGTATTTAATTTAGGTGATGGAGAAATTGATTCAATATATCGTTCTCGTGCCAAAGCAGTAAACTTTGGTATAGTATATGGTATAAGTGATTATGGACTATCTAGAGATTTAAATATACCGAGAAAAGAAGCGAAAGAATATATAGATAATTATTTGGCTCATTACAGTGGAGTGAGTAAATTTATGAAACAAATAGTTGATATTGGAGAAGAACAGGGATATGTAGAGACTATGTTAAATAGGAGAAGATATATTCCAGAACTTCAAGCTAAAAACTTTAATATAAAGTCTTTTGGTGAAAGAATAGCTATGAATACACCTATACAAGGTAGTGCTGCAGATATAATAAAAATTGCGATGATTAAAGTTTACAACACTCTTAAAAACTCTGATATTGACGCTGAGTTGATTTTGCAAGTTCATGATGAGCTCATACTTGATGTAAATGAAAATGACGTAGAAAGAGCTTCAGAAATGCTAAAGAGAGAAATGGAAGATGCAATTGAAATGAGCATTCCACTTAAGGTGGATATAAGTGCTGGAGATAGTTGGTATGAATCAAAATAATAAATATATCATTGGACTTACAGGGGGAATTGCCACCGGAAAATCTACAGTTGCAAATATATTAAAAAAATGTGGATTTAAAGTCATAGATTATGATAATATATCAAGAGAAATCATTTCTAAAGACATTGACACTATTGAACTAATTAGACAAAGCTTTGGAGATGAATTTGTTGTAGATGGAACAATTAATAGAAAAAAATTAGGTGAGTATATATTTAGCAATACTGAAAAGAGAGAGATTTTAAATGATATTACTCATAATAGAATTATTGACATTTCCATAGACGCTCTTAACAGTTATGATGATGAGATTGTGTTTATGGATATACCACTACTATTTGAATCGTGGAAAAGGATTGAAGAAAAAGGTATAGTATTTGATGAAATTTGGTTAGTATCTTCAGATTTTGAAGTTCAAAAAGCAAGACTGATTGAAAGAGACCAAATAAACAGTGACTATGCAGAAACTAAAATATCCTCTCAAATGCCATTAAAGGAAAAGAGCAAAAAATCTGATATTATTATTGACAATAATGGTAATTTAGAGGAACTAGAATCCAAAGTAAAACATGAAATTCAAAATTTACTAGAGAGGACAAACTAGGGTATGGTAAGAAGTTTGAAGAAGATAATAAAAGTAGTACTGTGGATAGTGATTTTCATGTTTGCAGCTTATTTGCTTCTAAATATGAAATATCCATTAAGTTATGTGGAAACTATAGATAAATATGCTGAAGAATATGGTGTAGACAAGTATTTAGTATATTCTATGATCAATACTGAAAGTGGCTTCAATAAAGAAGCTCAATCACATAAGGGGGCAAAGGGATTAATGCAGTTGATGCCTATGACCTCAGAGGAAATATGTGGAAATTTATCAGAAGATGTCAATAGTTTAGATATGGCAGATCCAGAAACTAATATTAAATACGGAGTTTATTATATAAAACAATTACTTGATAAATATGAAGGCAATGTTGAAGTGGC
>JAAYFG010000119.1 GCA_012728335.1 Tissierellia bacterium
GGATTGTCGCATTCTGTCATTAGAATACCATTAACAAACAATAGCATAATATCCTTGAAAGGATTGTAATACCATACTTGCTCTACTGAATAATCTTCTTCTGTTTGTTTTTCAAAGAATGTTCCGTCTTGGTCTGAGTATAATACTTCTAGTCCATGATTAACATATTCAAAGTTGGCATAACCTGAATACTTCCTTTCTGCTAAATCGTAAGAGATAATCTTTCTCCAGATTAAATATCCTTGCTTCTGAATGTCTGGTTCGTAGAAGTTTTCTATCAATAACTCATCATTAGGAACGATTGACTGAATGAAGCCTGATAATGTTTCGTCAAGCTGTTCTATCTCTTCCCAAGAGCCATTGTCTTTTATCTCTTTAATCTTTCTGAATGTTTCTACATACTCCTGATGAATAATTACTGCTGGGTTAACACAAGCTGAAATGACTGCATATAAGAATGTCATTCCATACTTTGAGTTATCTACTACCCACTCCATTAGATCTCTCATCACTCTTGCTGCTTCCTTGTCCTCTTCTTGTCTATCATTTTGAGCATAGATGTTAGGGTAAAGAATAGTTCCAGTGATATGAGCTACGATTGAAATTACTTTGTTTCTTGTAGCAGGAGATACAGCATTACTAGTCCACTGATAATCAGGGTCATCGCTTTTTGGCTTCTGATATGTATTAAATAGCTTTTGATTCCTTGCTATTTCTTCAATCAAACTTCTGTTATTAAACTCTTCAAGAGGTTTGAACATATTAGTCCAACTCCTTTCAAAGTGTTTTAGAACCATCTTATAAACTTTCTTCTCTTTATCACTTGGCTTGTAAGATGATATTACTGCTTCTTTGTCTTCTATTGCGTTATAACTTTTCATTTGTTTTAATCGACCATTAGTATAATTTATTATAATTAGGTGTGAAAGATTTTGCGCTACTCTTATGATCTGTTTCTTCTATTGTTTGTAGCATTAGTGCCATTGAATCTATTCTATCATCATGCTTTCCAAAAGGGAATACTAGCATTTCATCTTCAAGAGCATTATCTTTTCCATTGCTTCTGTGCTTAATCAATCTGTTCTCATAGAATGGAACTAATCCTCTTATCCTTAACTCTTTATTTGTTCTTGATACTATTGGCTTTACTGAAAATGGCTTTCCTCTTTTATCCATCTCTTGCTTTAGAAAGAACTCTAATGACTTCTGGTATCCGTTGGTTTCTATCCCTACTTCTATTAAACTCATTTTATACTTATCTTTTAAATAAAACAAGTAGTCAATGATCTCTGTCGGATTATATCTTCCTGTAAAATCTTCCAGCTTATATATTATGTTTGAGTCGTGTTCTTTTCCTATTACTTGAATTGAGGTGTTATCATTCTTGTCTGACTTATCCCAAGTTGCTAAATCTACCATTGCATAAACCTCTAGGTCTTTGTTAATTATCTCATATTCTTCATAATATGTAAACCATTCTTTCTTGAATATTTGATTTTCAGTGTTAACTGGATTCTGTTGATAAAGGCAAGAGAATTGATATACACCTATTTGATTTTTAATCTTTAACACTTCTTCCATTGGATATCTATCTTGCCATAAAACTTCTCCTTGCTTTCTTGTATATTTTACACCTTTTATAGTCCACTCTTCATCTTGCTCTGCTA
>JAAYFG010000120.1 GCA_012728335.1 Tissierellia bacterium
CCAGTACCCTTTCAAGGGTATGTAAAAGTGGCAAAGGCATAGAGGTTTGAACGAATGTGAAAACCAGCGCCTTGAGACGCTGGTCGGTAACACGCCCTTATAGGGCGGAACAAACCACCCGTTTGACGGGTGGTCATGATTCTGCAAATTGTGATTCATATAATTCTGCATAAAACCCATTTTCTTTTATTAATTCTTCATGATTTCCTCTCTCAATGAGTTTTCCATCTTTCAATACTAGTATTACATCTGCATTTCTAATGGTTGATAGTCTATGAGCTATTACAAAACTAGTTCTACCTTCCATAAGAAGTTCCATTGCCTCTTGGATGAGTACTTCTAATCTAGTGTCTACTGATGATGTTGCTTCGTCAAGTATCAATATTTTAGGATCTGAAATCAATGCTCTCGTAATGGTCAATAGTTGTTTTTCCCCATCTGATATATTGGATGATTCTTCATTTATTACCATATTATAACCATTTGGTAGCGTCCTGATAAAATGATCTATATTGGTTTTCTTAGCTGCAATTTCAATTTCGGCATCTGTCGCTTCTTGATTTCCGTATCTTAGATTTTCTCTAATTGTACCTGAAAATAGCCAAGTGTCTTGTAGTACCATACCAAACATCTCTCTTAAATCGTCACGTCTCATATCTCTTATATCTACTCCATCAACTTCAATTGATCCACTATTTACATCATAGAATCTCATTAACAGATTTATAATGGTCGTTTTTCCTGAGCCTGTTGGGCCGACTATTGCAATGGTTTGTCCAGACTTAACTTTGAAATCAAAATCACTTATTAAAGGATTTTCATCATATGAAAAATATACATGATTGAAATCTACATTGCCTTTTAAGTCTGTTATAGTTTTTGGCAAATCTAATTCTGCTACTTCTTCATCAGCTTCAAGAAAGTCGAAAACTCTTGTCATTGCAGCAAATGAAGATTGTATCACAGATGAAAATTGCGTTACTTGAGATAGGTATTGTTGTTCTTGCCAAATGTATCTTATAAAGGCTTGAACAACTCCTATTACTAAAACTCCATCTATTACTTTCAAAATTCCCACCATAATAGAAATTGATATGGTGATATAAGTTATTAAAGAAAGTAGGGGACTTAATAGTCCTGAAGAAAAAAGTGCTTTAAATCCACTTTTCCTTAGATTGTCATTAGTCTCTGCAAATTTCTCAATCATATCTTCTTCTTTATTGAACAATTTTATTTCATTAAATCCTGAATACATCTCCTGTACGACACCATTTAGATTAGCCAAGGCATTTTGCTGACGTCTAAATATGACTTGAGACTTCTTTATGATAATACTTGCTACTAGATATCCTAGTGGAAGTATGGTTATACCTATTAGTGCAAGTTGAAAGTCTATTCTGAACATTATTACTATCACTATTATAAGTCCAATAATTGTGTTCATTATTTGGAATAAACTTTGTTGCAGTGCATTTGATATAGTTTCTACATCTGTTGATATAGTACTTAGTATTGACCCAGTTGTATGTTTGTCGAAATAATTAATAGGCAATTTAGATATTTTATTCTTAATATTAGAACGTAGATCATAGATTGCATTTTGTATGGCACTAGTCAATAAAAATTGAAGTACAATTCTTGATAAATTAGTTATTAAATACAAAACTACCAATAAAACGATTATTGATAATATGTATTCATAATTAATAGGAAGTTTATTTTGTACGTCATTTAATAGACTTGTCGTTATCAAACCTTCAATATAAGGTGCTGCTGATACTCCGACTGTATAAAGTATTGTTAGTAGCAATGCTAGTAACAATTTAATTCTTGAGTTTTTGAAATAAGAAGTGAGTTTTGCGAGATTGTTTTTTCTAGTTTTTACCATATTGACTCAACTCTCCTTCGCTTAGTTGTGAATGTGCAATTTCTTGATAGATAGTACAAGTTTTCATTAGTTCACCATGAGTGCCCATTCCAACCATTTTTCCTTCATTCAATACTATTATTTTGTCAGCATTCATTATTGAGCTGATTCTTTGAGCTACGACTAAAACTATGGAATCTGACATTTCATTTTTTAGATTAGCACGTACCATAGCGTCTGTCTTATAGTCTAATGCTGAAAAACTATCATCGAAAACAAAGATATTTGCGTCTCTAATTACTGCACGAGATATACTAAGTCTTTGTTTTTGACCACCAGAAAGATTTAAGCCACCCTCTGATACGATATCTTCATATTTATTTGGTTTAGCTTGTATGAAACTACTAGCTTCAGCAATTTTACTACTTCTAATTACTTCTTCTTCAGTTGCATTTTCTTTACCAAATCTAATATTATAATCTATTGTTCCACTGAAAAGATTAGCTTTTTGAGGGACGAATCCAATTGATTGTCTTAGTTCTTGTAAATCATGGTCCCTAACATCTACTCCATTTACTAATATTTGCCCTTCAGTCACATCATAGAAACGAACTATAAGTTTGGCTAAAGTGCTTTTTCCACTTCCAGTACTTCCGATAAAAGCTACTGTTTCACCTTTATTTGCCTTAAATGAAAGGTGTTTAAGTATATTTTCTTCTCCATCTGGATAGCTAAAACTTACATTATCAAATTCTACACTTACTTCTTCTTTAATAGGTGAAGTAGTAACTGCAGGGTTTTTAATTGATGGCACTACATCTAAGACTTCTTGAATACGACTTGCGCTTACTGCTGCTCTAGGATACATGACAAATACACTTGCGAATAGCATTACTGAGAACATCGCATGAAATTGATATTCTGTAAAAGCGACTAGTTGTCCTACTTCAAGTGTTCCTTGTCCTATCATCTGTGCAGCTACCCATGCAATAAGTATCAATATACAGTTTAGGAAAAAGAAAAATACCGGCTCTGCTAAAGACATAAGTCTGAATAGCATAGAAGAAAACTTTTTATAACCCTTGTTTATTTCTTCAAATCTTTCATTTTCGTATTCATCTTTTCTAAATGCTCTAATTACACGTACTCCTGTGATGTTTTCTCTAATTATTTGATTTAATCTGTCTAATAATTTCTGTTGTTTTTTCGAAATTGGTCCTGAAAAATACGCTACTAGTGCAACTGCTATTATAATTACTGGGATTGAATAGAACATTATCATTGAAAGCTCTACACTAGTTTTAAGTATCAAAGTTATACTGGAAACTATCATTAGGGGAGCAAGAAATGCTACACGAAGCAACATTTGTACAAATAATTGCAATTGCCATGGATCAGATGTCGTCCTAGTAATAAGTGAAGATACACCAAAGCTTTGAAAATCTGCATGTGACATAGATTGAACTTTTGAAAATAAAGAGTTCCTTATATCTCTGGTAACATTAGTTGCAATCTTTACTGAACAATAGTTTAAAAGCAAACTGCTAAGTCCTCCAAATATTGCTATGGCAATTAGTATCCATCCCCAGGTAATAGTATATGCTTTGTCTGAATTACGAATTCCTACGTCAATCATCATAGCTGTAATTGTTGGAATGCTTAGTTCCACAATGACAAACCCTAAAACTGATGCTATATTGAGAAGTAAGAGTGCTTTGTAGTTTTTTAAATGTCTTAAAATAAGTTTCATATACTATCGTCTCCTTTCTATAAAAAATATAAGCCCATATACGAAAGTATAAGGCCTATTTCAATTATAGTTTAGCAAAATTTTATTGTCAAGTTGTGCAAACGTTAAATTTACAATGTTTATACATACACTATGATTAGGGCTATTACTTTTAATGGTCAGTAAAATATGATGATTATGTAATATTTGCAGTTAGCATTAAGACATATAGTCTATATACATTGACAAAAAGAAAGGTATGTAGTAGAATTAAGTCAATCTAGATTTGATTATTTAACAAAAAAGGAATTGAGTGTAAATCTCAGACGGTCTCGCCACTGTAATAGCCATATGGCTTAAGTCAGATACTTTTATCGCACATACTTTACGAGTCATGAACTATGTGAATTACCAAATGCCTTGACTCGCTCATGGCTTTTTTTATTGGGAAATTCCCAAACTAGGTAAGATTATTAAATGTTAAATGATAATAAAGTCTAACAAAATTGAATGCGAAAATAAGATAAATTAGTATATTTAATCAACGATATTTAAAACCCCATGAATACAAATAGTAGAGACAAGTATGTTATATTACTTTATGGATTAAATGACTATATTGAAATATTAGCGTGAAGGATTTTGATTGATTTGTTTACCGTGTGAGGCTAAATAATTCAATCTGGATTGAGTAAAAATTGAAAGAGACACACCTCAGTGTCTCTTTCAAATTAAATTATAAGCTTTTTATCATGTTAATATGTGGGATTGTTTGATAATCGAATGGTTCTCCAACTTTTTCATAGCCCATTTTTTCATAGAAATAAAGCTTAGATACTCTGCCCATCAAAAAGCATTTTGTATATCCCTGTTCACGTGCAAGGTTTTCTGTGTATTCCATCAGATACTTGCCAAAACCTCGGTTTTGATACTCTGGAAGAAGTGTAACACTTTTAATTTGTGCAGTTTCACTATCTTTCTCAGTTAAAAATATAGTTCCTATTATTTCATCTTCTAGATAAGCGCCAAAGAGTTGCATATCTTTGTCAACTGTAAGGTCTTCGTCTCTAATATTTAAGCCCCATGGTTTTCTAAATACTTCGTTTCTAATATCGATAGACTTTTCGTAGTCATCTGAACCATAAACTAGTTCTTTAATTGTTATGTCCAAAATTATCACCTCATTATGATTTTATCAAATTAAAGCGTTTGTAGCAATTGTTAAATATATCAATTAATGTATATTGAAAAACAGGAGGAAGTTATGAAAAATAAAAAATTGTTATCACTGGTATTGGTATTATTACTTACATTTTCATTAGTAGCTTGTGGTAAGAAAGAGGAAGCAGAAGACGTATCAGTAGATACAAATAGTGAAACTATTGCAGAAACAGTGTATCCATTATCTATAAAAGATGCGCTTGGAGAAGAAGTAGTTTTTGAGAAAGCACCTGAAAGAGTAGTTTCTCTTGCTCCAAGTAATACTGAAAATTTATATGCAGTAGGTGCTGGTGAAACACTAGTTGGTAGAACTGATTATTGTGATTATCCAGCTGAAGTCTTGGAAGTTGAATCGATAGGTGGATTTACAGATCCTAACATCGAAGCTATTTTAGATAAAGATCCAGACTTAGTTTTAGTCAGTGGTATGGTTTCTGAAGACTCTATAAAAACAATCAAAGAAGTAGGAATCAATGTTGTAGCATTAGATGCAACTTCTTTTGACGAAGTTTATTCAAATATAGAAAAATTTGGTCAAATATTCGATTTAAACGAAAACAGCAAAAAAATCATTGATGAAATGAAGGCTTCTATTTTAGAGATATCAGATAAAGTTAAAGAATTTGATAAAGTTTCAGTGTTTTATGAAGTTTGGGGAGATCCTCTTATGAGTACTGGTCCTAATACTTTCATTGATGAATTGATTACACTAGCGAATGGTGAAAATGCAGCAAAAATAGATGAAGGC
Organism: Tissierellia bacterium; assembly: GCA_012728335.1. Lineage (GTDB taxonomy): Bacteria > Bacillota > Clostridia > Tissierellales > Peptoniphilaceae > JAAYFG01. The sequence continues at coordinate 5,566 of JAAYFG010000120.1, forward strand.
TTCAAAAACTATTCAATAGAGCAATTAATTGAAGATAATCCAGAAGTCTATATTTTACCTAAAGATGGTGGAATGGGTGTAGGATTAAGTGATACAGAGGAACCAGAAGATTTGGAAAGTGCAACTATTGAATTAATCAAAAACAGAGAAGGCTATTCGGCAATATCAGCAATTGAAAACGATAGAATTTATTTAGTTGATGGTGATACCTCTACAATTCCAGGACCAAGATTAGTACTTGCTCTTGAAGAATTTGCAGAGTGTATTCATCCAGAGGCATTTAAGTAATGGACATTAATACTAAATCAGGGAGACGAATAATCTTCCTGATTAGTTTTGTTTTGCTATTCTTTATTGCCACCATATGTTTATGGATAGGAACGGCAGATGTTAGTTTAGTAGATATTACTAAAATCGTTCTAAATAAAATACCAATAATTGGTAAATATATAGATATCAGCGAAATCAGAAATTCTGCAATAGTAATAATTTCCAATGTTAGACTTCCTAGGATAATCTTAGGTGCAATAGTTGGTGCATCCCTTGGATTAGCTGGAACAGGATTTCAAGCACTATTTAAAAACCCAATGGCGGACCCATATATAATAGGTGTGTCATCAGGTGCTGCTTTTGGAGCAAGTATAGGTATAGTTTTAAGAATCGATAAATCATTTCTTGGAATGAACGGAATAGGTATATGTGCTTTTATTGGTGCGATGGTTGCAATATTTCTGCTTATGAATTTAGGTAGGGTAAATAAGCGACTGAACACTAATTCCATGCTCCTTGCAGGAGTTGCAATTGGATATATGTTTTCAGCAGGTCTTTCTTTTGTAATGGTATTAAATACAAAGGATTTGAATAAAATAGCAATTTGGAATTTAGGTTCACTGGCAGGGAAGTCATGGAGCACAATTATGCTAGTCTTAGTGCCATTTATAGTGAGTTTCTGCATATATTATTACTATCATAGAGAACTAAATATTATGCTTTTAGGGGAAGAACAAGCGAAGTCCCTTGGAGTAGACATAGAAAGAACTAAGATGATAATACTTATAGTTGGTGCTTTTTTAACTTCAATGATTGTAGCTAATACTGGTGTTATAGGATTTGTTGGACTGATTATCCCACATGTCACAAGACTGATATTTGGTGTAAACCATAAGATTACAGTCCCAATGTCAACTATAATTGGAGCTGCTTTTCTACTTATGTCAGATACTATTGCACGGACAATAATTTCTCCAACAGAAATACCTATCGGAGTAATTACTGGGCTTTTTGGAGCTCCATTCTTTATATTCATCCTTAGAAAAAGGAGTGCTTAATATGAACTATATTGAATTAAAATCAGTACAATACTCATACAATGAGAAGAGTAAAAAAGTTCTGGACAATATTTCATTTATGATTGATAAAGGAGATATGTTGAGTATTATAGGTCCAAATGGGTCAGGAAAATCTACTCTATTAAAATTGATAAATGGAATAATTGCTCCTAATAGCGGAAGTATATTGTTTGAAGGGAAAGACATAGATAGTATAAGTAAAAAGGAATTAGCTAGGAAATTTGCATTTGTGATGCAACAAAATCATGTGGATTTTGAGTTTACTTGCGAAGAAATAGTTATGATGGGACGATATCCTTATCTTAGGAGATTTGAATCAGAGTCTGAGGAAGATTTAAATATTGTAATTGAAGCAATGAAGAATACAGGTGTATATCATTTAAAAGATAAGTCGATAAATGAGATAAGTGGTGGAGAGAAACAGAGAGTTTTTATAGCTAAGGCGATTGCTCAAACACCAGAAGTACTATTTATCGATGAAGGGACATCTAATCTAGATATAAGATATAAACTTGATATTTTGAAATTGTTGCAGAAGTTAAATGAAGATGGAATGACTATTGTTATGGTTCAACATGATTTAGATTTGACAGCAAGATTTTCTAAATCAGTATGTTTGTTGCATAATGGGAAAGTCCATACACTAGATACTCCAGAAGGAGTTTTCCTAGAAAAAAACATAAGAGATGTATATGGAATTGAGTCGATAATTAGCAGCGATAATCCTATAAAAGCTCCTATTATAATTCCACTATAAAACCCCTTATCGCATTAGAGACAAGGGGCTTTTTTGTTGTTTAAATAGGTGGGAAAATATTTAAATCTATTCCGTATATATTTGATAAGTCTCTTATTCCTGAGACTATTTCTTCTCTTGGGAAATCATGCTGTTCTAGGATTTCATCGCTTAGACTATTGAGTTCAGAATAAAACAAAATTGCAGCAGGTAGTGCATCTTTGTCATTATTCTGTATATATTCAAATAATAAGTTTTCAGCCTTGTTCAGTTTGTGGTCCATTATAAGCAAGTGAAGCTTCTTATACAATTCATTAGATTCAGTATTAAATTGGTCATATTCTGAAATTTCTTCAGTATCTGCTTTTTTACTAGTTATGACTTGGATCATAAATCTAGTCATTGCTTCTATTTGGTCCATTATCCAATCTTTTTTATAATACAATACAACTCACATCCTCACTTGAGAGTAGATTTTCTTTTGATTGCTAATAGTTGAAGAAAATCATTTTTAAATTCTTCGCTTGGTATTTGAAACATTATCCACTTACCATCTCCATAGGTCTTTGCACCATAATATGTATTAAGTGTATATTTACTGAATCTATCTGTTGATTCAAATTTATCTCTTTCTGTTTTTCCGTATATAATCATAATTCCAATTGAATTTTCAATAGGGAAGTGTGGAAACATCGATACTATTGTTTTGCTCCCTATTCTAAATTTTAATTCGTAAGCTTTTCCCTTATCAGCAGAATGCCATTCTTCAAAGTAATCATAGTTGCTAGTAATAAGGTTTTTTATTCTTGCCAGTGAAAGAATAATTCCTGTCCAAGAAGAACTAGTAATTTGTCATTGTTTAGAGCATTAATTTTTGGCATAAAACCGCCTCTTATGTATATAAATACCCAAAAAAAGAGGACATATAGATGTCCTCAAGTTTATTTTGATTTATGTCTTTAGACAGTTGAGCTCGCGTAGCGTGCGAAACATAAAACCACCTGCTATGCGGGTGGTGCGGTAATTGGTTATACCAAAAAATCACTAACCTTGATATTATAGAGATGTTCAAGCCTCTATTATAC
>JAAYFG010000121.1 GCA_012728335.1 Tissierellia bacterium
ATACCTTCACCAACTCTTGCGATTATAGTTTCTTCTCCAGCTCCACCAACAAGTCTTTCAATATTTGCACGAACAGTAACTCTAGCTTTTGCTATTACTTCAATACCATCTTGTGCAACTGCTGAAATATTTGGAGTTTCTATAACCTTAGGATTAACGCTTACTTGAACAGCTTCAAGTACATTACGTCCTGCAAGGTCAATAGCTGCTGCTCTTTCAAAGCCTAGAGGTATATTAGCTCTATGTGCTGCAATTAATGCATCAACTAGAGTATTGATATTACCACCAGCTAAATAATGTGCCTCTAGATTTTGTATATCAATTTCTAGTCCCGCCTTAGTAGCTTTTATCATAGGATTAACTATTCTACTAGGCGCTACTCTTCTCAATCTCATTCCTATCAATTCACTAATTCTAATTTTAACTCCTGAAAAGTATGCTGTAACCCAAAGTCCAACTGGTATAAATGTAAAAAATAGGATTAGTAGAAATACTATTGCAATTAAAATTATAATGTTAAAAATTCCTCCACTCATTTAACTATCTCCTTTACAAAAATTTTAGCTCCTTCAATACTAGATATTTCAATTTCAGTATGTTTAACTATATAGTTGGACACTGCTAATACGTCTGATTTTTCTCCATCAAAGTACCCAAAACCTGATGGACGTAAATCTGTAGGTGCAACTCCTCTGTCTCCCACTTTCAACTTACCTGCATCATTACTTATATAGCCCTTTTCAGCACTACTAGTAACATTTAAAGCAAGTCTATCAAACACTTTCATCTTTCTACCTAATTTTAAAAGAATAACTATTGCTATTGCAGATGCAACTAGGGCAACACTCACAGCATATACAGCAGAAGTAAGTGAATCCATTGCGGTTACAATACCTGCAAATAATAATATTATCCCACTGATACCTGGAAGACCAAATCCAGGAACCATCAACTCTATAAACAATAATATTATCCCAATTACAAAGAACAAAATTGACATCCAGCTTGAATAACCGGCAAATAAATTTCCAGCAAAGAATAATGCAAAGGAAATTACACTTATTATTCCTGGGATACCAAATCCTGGTACAAATAATTCAACTATAAAAGCTACAAAAGCCAATGAAAGAAGAAAACTGCTAACTCCTTGTGAACTTACAAAACTAGCTAATTTAGTCGCTAGTGTTTCTTCTACTTCCACTATATTTGAATAATTTATACCTAATTGATCGAGACCAGATTCTAATTTATTATCTACTACATCAGCAATACCGTACTCCAAAGCTTCTTCTGAAGTTAAGTTAACTAGTTTCCCCTTTTCGGTAATTCCTGGTATTTCAATAGATGAATCTGCCATCGCTTCTATTAGCAATGAATCTCTACCTCTAGTCTGAGCTGTATTCCTAAGCATAGACCTCCACATTGAGAGAATCTTTTCTTCGTTTGGAATAGTTTCAGCTGAGCCTATAGTAGAACTATTAGTCATTATAATATTTTCAGATGATATCGATATTAATACTCCTGCCGATTGCGCATTATTATTAATAAAAGATACCGTTTTAGCATTAGTGTTTAATATATAGTTCTTTATGAGTTCTGCAGAGTCAACTCTGCCTCCATATGTGTCTATTTCAAATACTATAGCTTCCGGATTCTTTACTTCAACCTCTTTTATACTATCTCGTACAAAAGTAGCAGTAGCACTGGTTATTTCACCTTTTATCGGTATTACATAAACATCTCCTGATTCAGCGAAAACTGAAAATGGAAAGATCATAATAATTGCCATCAATAAAAGAAAACCTAATTTCATACCTTTTTTTCTCATCTTCTCACCTCTCTTAATAGACTATGTATATTATATACCCTGAAACAGTCAATATATCTGACTATTTGTTCAAATAATTTGTTGTATCATCATAACCATCAGATAATTCTTTGGTTACTTCCCTTATGAAGGCATACATTAAATTATAAATTATTAAGCTCATAAGCCCTATAATTTTTATCATATCACTTTTGTAACTCAAACCTATCATAATTGCAACTAATACAATATTACTTAAAATACCATTTCTCCTTTGTTTTCGTTCTTCATCATCCAATAAAACTACAGCATCTTTATAGGATTTATTTGTTATAATGTACTGGGCAAAAGACATTATAATCAGACTTACAAATAAAATAGTAAGTATGCTTATTCCAATATCTTCCTCTAAACCAAACTGATTGTAAGTTAAAGCATATAAATACTCATCATATAGATAAAAACCTATCGCCATAAAAAGTAGTGAAAATATTTGCGATATAAATCTCGCTCTAGCCTTATTATAAAAATAAATACTATCTCTATCCATACTATCATCACCTTAAATCCATATTATGTCAAAACAATATTTATGTACCTAATATCACTATAATACAATGATAATACCTTTACAATGTTTTAGCAGCATAAAGTGTTTACAATATTGTTACATCATATGAAAATAATAAATTGGTAGTATCATTAGACCCAAAACTTGATTAAAATGATATAAAAATAGACTATAATTTCTTATAGTCTGTTGCTACTTCTTTTTATTAAATCATATTAGTTTACTGATTCCCCTCTTTTTCAAGCCCATATTTCTTCATTAATTTACCTCTTAAAAACACTTTATCTCTTGATAGATTTTCAATAGTCAGTTCTTTTTTCAGTATCCACATGAGTAAAAAGTCTTCAACTAGATATATAAACACTAATATAACACTAAGTATTGATATGGCTTTATACTCTATATTTCCTGACAACGCGGTCATTACTGCAAACAGTGCTGGTATAAAACACAAAACTGCAATATCTATTAAGTAGTTTCGCTTATTCACTATCTTAGCAATCCTAAGTGTAATGAAGAATCCTAATACTGCTGAAATGGCAAGTATCAATAAAAAACTATTACTTTTTATGGGATTGATTGTATTTATCCACAAGGATAGTGCTATTTGCTCTCCAAAAGTCTTTCCCAAAATAGGTATTAAACTGTTATATATTTGAATTGCTATGTAAATATTTGGAATTAATAAAATACAGAAAGCCACTAAAAGTTTATAGCTGTTTATATAGTAAACTTTCTTTTTGCCATTATTCACACTACCACCTCAATCACGTCTACTTTAGTTCTCCTCAATATCATCTTCATATTTAATCTTATTAGTGACAAATCTCATTATTATTTCAGCAATTAGGGTAACTACTGTAAAATATATAACAATTGCTCTACTATCTTTAAAGAATATAAACATCAAACAAGCTATCAAAGCTATTATCCCTAAAGCAATAATAGTTTTCTTCTCAAAGCCCTTAGTATATTTCTGTTTCTTATATTTAGGATCTGTATACTTAAACAGAATCGCTATAAAATATCCAATAGCTGAAGATAATGTAGCAAATATAAATCTAAATACAGAATCAGCTGGCATTAAGATATGAGTTCCTAAATAGCAATCTATAGCAACTCCTAAAATTAATAGTACATATAATAATATAGGACCAATAAAAGCAATCAATTTTCCATTGTAATAATACGTCTTCTGACTACTCATATTATCAGCTCCTTTAGTGATTCTCCTCTTTCCCAAGTCCATATTTTTTTATTATCTTGTCCTTGATACTGTATTTATCCTTCTGCAAATTTTCAAGGGTAAGCTCTTTTTTAAATAATTTTATGAAAATTATGTCGAGTATAATATTAAATATTCCTAATATTATAAATGGTAAAGCAACTCCGATAAAGAATGAATCCTTAAATACTATAGATGTAGCAATAGACAATAATGGTAATAATAACATACGTAACCACTGTTTGAGAAAAGTTTTAGCTTTCACTATTTGAATCTTTTCATCGTCTATTATAA
>JAAYFG010000122.1 GCA_012728335.1 Tissierellia bacterium
ATTACCAGCAGGAATTGAAATGGTAATGCCAGGAGACAACGCTACATTTACTGTAGAATTAATTACACCAATCGCTATGGAAGAAGGCGGAAGATTCGCTATTAGAGAAGGTGGAAGAACTGTAGGAGCAGGTGTTGTAACGAAAATCCTTGGATAAATTCTTTAAAATAAAGAGCAGTCCAATGTGGCTGCTCTTTATTTTTATAATATTCTAGAGGGAGGTATGAGATGAGTTTAGACAACAAATCTTCTGAATATAGACCTATGTATGAGAAAATTGCAATAGACATAGCATATTCAATCGCAAATGGGGAATATAAAGTCAATGAGATGCTTAGTGGCCGTTCTTCAATGGCCAGTAAATATGAAGCATCTCCTGAAACTGTTAGAAGAGCAATAAAAATCATTGAAGAATTTGGGATAGTAGAATCATTACCTAGACGAGGAGTAATAATAAAATCGGTAGGTGCGGCAAATGAATTTTTAAATGAGATGAAAGACAAAGATAGAATCCTTTCAATGAGAGAAGATGTGAACAAACTATATGAAGATAGATTGGCAATAGACACTAGAATTCTGAATGTATTAGACGAAATAATAGAACAGTCCATTACATTTAGAAACTCAGGGATAATATATCCACTAGAATTTTCAGTAACATCCAAGAGTAATGTTGTTGGGAGAACTATTGGCTCAATTCAGTTTTGGAAACATACTGGCGCAACAATCATTGGTGTAAAGCGAAATGATAGGTTATTGCTTTCTCCTGGACCGGAATTTATCTTTTTAGAAGGTGACACAGTATATTATGTTGCTAATAGAATAGGGGTAACGGGAATTATAAATGATTACATAAATACTCCTATTGAAGAAATAGAAGAGAAAATAGAGGAATAATTCAACTAAGACTAATTTTATTACAGTTATTTTAACTTTAATTAAAATAACTATTGACATTCTACTGAAAAACCTTTAATATATTAAATATAGTTAAAATACTTTGAAAGAGAAAAAAATACAGAAAGAATTCTAGAGAGCTGATGATGGTGGAAATTCAGTATTAAATATGTATATAATATTCACTCTTGAGTAGGCGAGCTAAAGTAATAGTAGGCTTGATTCGGGTACTTCCCGTTATAGAGGTTAGGACTAGTAGGTCTGAAGTGATGGAGCAATCCATAATTAGGGTGGTACCGCGGAATATATATCTTTCGTCCCTATGCACATTAGCATAGGAACGGAAGATTTTTTTATTACTATCATAAATTACAGGAGGAAGAAAGATGACAAAAATTAAGAAGTTAATAATCACGATGGCAATTATGAGTACATTATTAGTAGGATGTGGGAAAAAAGAAGTAGAAGAAGTCAAAACTGGTGATACTACATACACTATAGGAATAAATCAGTTAATGGAGCACAAGGCACTAGAGGATGCTAAACAAGGCTTTATAGACGGTCTTGAAGAATTAGGTGTAGATGTAGAAATTGTAGATAAAAATGCACAAGGTGAAATTGCAAATGCAACTACCATAGCACAAAAATTTGTATCAGATGATGTGGATATGATGTTTGCAATTGCCACACCGGCGGCACAGGCATCAGCAAGAGCAAGTAGCGAGATACCTATACTTTTCACTGCAGTAACAGATGCAGAAGGAGCAAAACTTGTAAAGACCAATGATGCACCTGGTGGAAATGTGACGGGAACTATAGATGCAGCAGATGTTAAGTCTCAACTGGAGATGTTCAAAGAATTAGATCCAAACATCGAAAACATAGGAATCATATATAATCTAAACGAACAAAACAGTATCGTTCAAGTTGAAGAAGTAGAATCATTAGTTGACGAATTGGGACTTGTTCTTAAAACCATAGGTTTAGATAGCATTAACGACATATCGCAAGGAGTTAGAAGCCTTTTAAAAGATGTAGATGCAGTTTATATAGTTTCTGACAATATGATAGCAAATTCAATTGATTTACTGGCTCCTGAGCTAATTAAAAACAAAATCATATCTATTTCAGCAGAAGAATCACAAGTAGCTGGTGGGATACTTATGACAAATGGACTTAAATATTATGACTTAGGAAAAATAACAGCTAATATGGCAAAAGAGATTTTAGTAGATGGAAAAGATCCAAGTGAAATGGCAGTTAGAATGGCTGAAGATAAAACAATAGTAGTAAATAGAAAAACTATGGAAGCATTGGGAATAGATGAAAATCATCCACTATTTGCAGATGCAGAATTCGTAGATTAATAAATAGATTTTGACGGAGGTAAGTAATGGAATTAGCATTATCGGCTTTGGAGCAAGGGCTTATATATTCAGTATTAGCAATGGGAGTGTTTATATCCTATAAAATTTTAAAAGTATCAGACCTAACGGTGGAAAGCTCCTTTCCATTTGGCGCATTATTATTCGCGAAACTAATAACTATGGGTTTAAACCCTATAGTTGCAACAGTACTAGTATTTGTGATAGGAACGCTAACTGGACTTTTGACAGCGCTATTACACATTGGATTAAAAGTAGATGCACTATTAGCAGGTATATTGACGATGACCATGCTTTACTCAGTGAATTTAAAAATCAATGGATACCCCAATGTATCGTTAGTTGGAGAAAAGCTGATTTTCGACTTTACTATAACTGGAAATGAATTGTTAGATAAGATAATAGTTCTGTTGATTATCATAGCAATAGTAAAAACGATAATAGACTTATTCTTGAAGACAGAGTACGGATATTTGTTGATAACTACAGGTGATAACAAGACACTGGTGAAATCATTAGGACAAAATGTAAACAAGTATATAGTACTCGGATTGATGTTGGCAAATGGACTTGTTGCACTTAGTGGATCGCTTTTAGCACAATCCAATAGTTTCGCAGATATAACTATGGGACAGTCCATAATAGTAGATGCACTTGCAGCAATAATTATTGGAGACACTATTCTTAGGAGTAGAAATTTAAGAGGAACTACAAGAGCCATAATAGGGGCAGTAATATATAGGGCAATAGGTGCTATAGCAATAGATATGGGACTTATTCCACAGGACTTAAAATTGGTAAAGGGAATTATAGTAGTACTATTTATTGCATACAATAATGGATATGCGAAAGTACAAAATAAAAAGAAGGGGAGACTAAACAATGCTTAGTGTAAAAAATTTATATAAGAGTTTCAATATAGGAACGGAATTTGAAAATAATATATTTGAAGGCTTGAACCTTGAACTAAGTGATAATACGGCAACAGCTATTATAGGTTCCAATGGATGTGGCAAGTCTACTCTTTTGAACTTAATTGCTGGAACTTTAGAAACTGATTCAGGAAGTATCTCAATAGACGGTGAAGATATAAGTAGACTGAGAGAAGAAAAGCGCTCAAATTACTTTGGTAGAGTCTATCAAGACCCTTTTAAAGGAGTGGCTTCGTCACTTACTATTCTTGAAAACATGGCAATTGCAGATAAGAAAAATGAGAGGATAGGACTTAGATGGCTAGTTAAGAAAGATAGAATTGAGTACTATAAAACACTATTAGAAACTCTTGATTTAGGTCTTGAGAACCATATAAATACAAAGGTTTCGCTTCTATCAGGCGGACAGAGACAATCACTTTCATTATTGATGGCGACTATGAAATATCCTAAAGTCTTGCTTTTAGATGAACATACGGCAGCACTGGACCCTAAGACATCAAATGTAGTAATGGATAAAACAGCTGATTTAATAAGAAGTAATGGAATGACAACACTTATGATTACTCATAATATGGAAGATGCAGTAAATTATTCAGATAGGATTATTATGCTAGATGAAGGAGAAATAGTTTTAGATGAAAAAAGCTCAAAATTAACTGCAGAAGATTTAAATCAAATATATCGTGAAAAAATGAGTAGATTCAATATAGCTATATGATATTAAAGAAACCTATGACAAATAGGTTTCTTTTTTCGTCAAAAGTACATTTAGATATCACATCTAAAGGGTAATTATATAATAACGAATAAAACGAGGGGGTCTGGAATGAAATTAGAGATATTTGGTTTTATTGATGAGTCCATTAACAGAATGAATGAGAATAAAGACAAGTATAGAATAGCAAATAGAGAATTGAGGGCATTTTTCTTGAACCTTTTCTCTGAAGAAGACTTTTTTTTGAATATTCACTCAAGGGTCAAAACGACTGAAAGCTTGAGGGAGAAAATACTTAGAAACAATTTTTACTTAAAATATAGAACACCTGATAAGATGTTTGAAGAATTATCTGATCTTTTGGGAGTCAGGATTGAATGTAGATTTATAGAAGACGAAGAAAAAGTGTTCATGGCATTAAGCGACTTATTTACTATAGAAGGCGAAAACGGTTTTTTCACTTCTGAACTAAATGATAGAATTTATTTAAAACTAGATGAAGAACAGCCACAGTATCAGAGAAACGGTTTTGAAATTTACAAAATCGACGGATACTGTGTTTATGATGGAGAAAAATATAATTTTGAATTGCAGATCAAGTCTATGGTAAATGTATTTTGGGGAGATATAGACCATAGAATACTGTATAAAAACTATAATTATATGCTAACTGAGAGCTTTCTAAAAGATATGATGCACTCTATAAGAGACAATCTTGCGCTTATAGATAGACAATTAATGGTGGTATATGACCATATAAACAATATGGATGCTTCAGTTGCAGTACATAATTCTCAACAGTTAAGTTCAGTGCTTTCCAAGAGTATTCATGATATATATATGCATAGGACCCGTGAGGAGCTAGGATTTGTAGTTGACTTTAAAAATACTACAGACGTAATAGTAAATTATCTTCTAATGAAAGATCAAAATGGCGGAATGCCAAACTATGGAACTAACTTTTTGAACTTGCTTAATAAACTAAACGAAGTTGAGAAAGATGAGATTTGTTTTGACTGTTATCTACAGTTTGAAACAGATCCTGTATTCAATGACAACTATACTCGCTCAATAGGTAATAAATTATTAAGTGCGATAAATAATGACTTTAGATGGAATCTCTTCTTTAGAATTATATTTGACCTTCAAGAAGGCACGAATACCGAAAAGTTTGAAAGTTTTGTACTATTTTTGAGATATAGATTTTCTGAAGGTATTAATGTATTATTAAATGAGAGTATGATAGATGATGAATTGAAAAGCAAGATAAGTCATTACACTATAGAGACGATAGTAGAAAGATTTTGTAGAGATGTAGAGATTGACTTTATAGACAATCACAATATTCAGAAAATCAATTCTATAGTGAAAACATATATTAGCAGAATTAATGATTATGACGACTGGACAAAGAATAAGGACAAAGTAAGAGAATTGATTATAAATTACAAATGTGAATAAGAAAGGTGATTAGATGTCATTAGAACAATTGAGAGATGAAAGAGTGTTTTACCATTTTGAAGAATTGACTAAGATACCAAGATGCTCAAAAAATGAAGAACAAATTAGTAATTATCTTTATGACTTTGGAGTAAGTTTGGGCTTAGAGACCCATCGTGACAAAGCGATGAATATAATAATAAAGAAACCAGCATCAGTTGGATATGAAGACAAGCCAGCAGTTATAATACAAGGTCATATGGACATGGTTTGTGAGAAAAATGAGACATGCGACATTAATTTTGACACAGATCCAATAATTGCTGAAGTAGATGGAGATTTTGTAGTAGCTAGAGAAACCACATTAGGAGCAGACAATGGAATAGCTGTTGCTATGGGGATGGCAATACTTGAAGATAATTCCTTAAAACATCCAAAAATAGAATTGTTAGTAACTACAGATGAAGAAACTAGTATGACTGGAGCAAATAATTTAGAGAGTAAGTATTTAGAAGGAACGAGATTATTAAATATTGACTCAGAAGAAGAAGGCGTTGCTACTGTAAGTTGTGCAGGTGGAGAAAGAGACAATCTAAAATTACCTATAGTAAGAAATTCGACAGAAGAATTTGTTGAATTGTATAAAATTACAGTTGGAGGTCTTCTTGGAGGACACTCAGGAATAGATATAGACACTGGTAGAGGAAATGCAAATAAACTTTTGGGAAGAGCGCTTTATACGGTTTATAAAGATATAGACTTTAGAGTAGTTGATATAGAGGGTGGTTCCAAAGACAATGCAATACCAAGACTTGCATCAGCAACAATTGCTATTGCTTCGGAAGATGCTAAGAAATTAGAAGAAATAATTATTGGTTTGAATAGTGATTATAAAAATGAATACACTCATACTGATAGTGGTGTTGAATTATCAATAGAGAAAACTGATAGTGAATTAAATCCAATGGATGAAGAAACTACTGAAAACATAATTAGTCTATTGATTTTAATACCTAATGGAGTTAACACTCTAAGTCCTACCATAGAAGGGCTGGTAGAAAGTTCAACTAATTTAGGAGTCGTGACAGTTGAAGGAGACTTTGTAGTATTTAAAAATGCGCCTAGAAGTGCCCTAGAATCGATTAAAGAGGAAATAGTGGACAAGTTTGAGTTATTGGCTGATTTATTTGGTGGAGAGGTAATTAGGACTTCTAGTTATCCAGCATGGGAATATCAAGAAGATTCTGAACTTAAAGATTTAGTTCTTAAAACCTATAAGGATATGTTTGGTAAGGATATGGTTATTTCAGCTACTCATGGTGGTTTGGAATGTGGATTATTCAAAGAGGTAATAGGAGATATTGAAATGATTTCAATAGGACCAGATATTTTCTCACCACATGCACCAGGAGAAAAAATGAGCATTTCTTCTGTTAGAAGAACTTATGATTTAGTTAGACAAATATTAGAAAATATGTAGTATAAAAAAGCTTTGTTATATGGTAATATGTATTTAAACTAAAGGAGGAATTATTATGACTGAAAAAGATACAAACACTTGTGGATGCTGTGGATGTGGAGAACACGATCACGAGCATGACCACGATCATGGAGAAATAGAATTAGAAACTATGCTTTTAACATTTGAAGATGAGAATGGTGAAGACGTAGAATTGGAATTAGGAGTAATGGATATATTTGAAGTAGATGGAAAAGAATATATTGCATTAGTTCTACCAGAAGACGAAGAAAATGAAGAAGAGTTTTTCGTTTATCTTTATAGTGAAGATGAAGACGGAGAGCCTATCCTAGACGTTATTGAAAACGATGACGACTTTGATAAAGTAAGTGTAAAATTTGAAGAATTATTCTTCATGGACGAAGAGTAAAAATATTGGGGATTTGTGTGCAAACACAGTCCCTTTCTATACTGGAGAGATAATATGAATTACGATTTTAAAATGGAAAGCACCAATGGTGAAATACTGAGCTTAGATGACTTTAAGGGCAAGTATTTAGTACTTTATTTCTATCCGAAAGACAATACTTCTGGATGTACTACAGAGGCACTAGAATTCTCAGAACTATATGATGAATTCAAAGCACTAGATGTTGAAGTTGTAGGAGTGAGTAGAGACTCAATAAGAACTCATAATAATTTCAAAGATAAACATTCAATACCCTTTATGTTGTTATCAGATCCGGAAAGAGAAGTTTTTGAAAGACTTGGTTTATTAAAACCTAAGAAAATGTATGGGAAAGATGTAATAGGAACTATTAGATCAACATTCATTTTCGATAAAGACTCAAATATGATTAAAGAATATAGAGATGTAAAACCATTAGGGCACGCAGAAGAAGTACTTAATTATATAAAGGAAAATGTGATTTAATGGAATATAGAGAAGAGAATGTGTACAATACATATTCTAATTTCTTGAAAGAAAAGTTTGGAGAAAAGGTATATAAAATACCTATAAAACAGGAGTTAACATGTCCTAATCGAGATGGAAACTGTGGTGTTGGAGGTTGTATTTTTTGTTCGGAAGAAGGCGGCTCACATGAAAACCTTTCTACTGAATTAAGTGTTACTCAACAACTGGAAAAGAATATCGGATATATCGGCAAGAGATATAATGCCAATAAATTCATAGCGTATTTTCAAAATTTTACTAACACATATTTACCACTTGATGAATTCAAAAAGAATCTATCAGATGTTGCAAAACCTAATGTGGTAGGTATCAGTATATCCACTAGACCAGATTGTGTATCAGATGAATACTTAGAAGCAATACAACTGTATTCTAAAGACTATATGATAACTTTTGAATTAGGGCTTCAAACAGTGAACTATAAGTCCCTAATTAAAATTAATAGAGGGCATACTTTAGCAGAATTCATTGATGCAGCAATTAGAATCAAGAAATTTGGGTATAGAGTATGTACGCATATTATACTTAATCTTCCGTGGGATGATATGGTCGACGTAATAGAATGTGCGAAAATACTTTCAGCATTGGGAGTAGATGAAGTGAAACTTCATTCGTTATACATCACTGATGGAACCGTTTTAGGTGAAATGTATAAAAACAATGAAATTGAAATCATCTCCCAAGATGAATATGAAGAGAGAGTAATAAATTTTTTATCGTATCTATCAGATGATATAGTAGTTCAAAGAATAATTGGTAGAGCTCCAGAGGAGAACTCACTATTTGTAAACTGGAATACTTCTTGGTGGAAGATAAGAGACAATATAGTAAAAAAAATGGTGGATAGAAATATACATCAAGGAACAAGTGCAAATTATTTAAATAAGAGTTTTGAAATAAAAAGCAAATAGGATTGTAAAGAAAGGACTGATTGGAATGGTTAAATTTATTTTAGGTGCAAAAGGTGCTGGAAAGACAAAATGGTTAATCGACAATGCAAACAAAGACATGAAAGAAGGAAATGGTAATATTGCCTTTGTTGATGTTGATGATAATCATATTTTCAGCCTTAATTACAATGTAAGACTTATTAATGCAAATGAATACAATATTGATAATCTAGATTCTTTTTATGGATTCCTATGTGGTCTATTAGGCATGGATTATGACTTGGAGAAAATCTATGTTGACGGCATCTATAAAGTAATTAATTTAGGAATTGAAGACATTAAAAACCTTCATGAAAAGCTAAATTCGATTGCTGAAAAGACTAATACTGATTTCTACATAAACGTAGATTTTGTAGCAGATGAACTTCCTGAAGAACTTAAAAAAGTATCAGAAGAAGTAGTAGCTGAATAGTATTTTTCCAATAAACTCTAGATTATGCTAGAGTTTATTTTTTTGTGCTTTAAAAATCAGTCAATTATTGGTATACTACAATTAATAACGAAATTAGAAGGGAAGAAATAGAATGAGCAATCAAAAAATGAAAAAAGTGGCAAAGATTATCTGCGTTGTATTAGTGGTTATAATGGTGGGATCGACATTGGTTGGAGCTTTTCTTAGTTAGGGTGAAAATTTTTGATTAGTGATGTGCAAAGAGAAGTGTTTAAAAGATTCTTTGACAATAGATCCGAACTCATTAGCTCTTATGAAGCCGGAGACATAACAAAGAAGGAGTTTTTAGAACATAATTACCATTTTGTAAGAAGATTACAACTTAGACCTTTTGTCAGGATAACATGCTTTGAAAAAGGTCTTTATAATTATCAATACTATAATGGATTGGCAAAATACTATAGAATTATGGCGAAAGAGCTTAAGACCAATAAGAACTATAAGAGGAATTATAATCAGTATATTAATAAAGTCAATCATTATTATGATGAAAAAGACAAAACAGTATTAGATTTAATAAGTCTCTTAGACTTTAAAGATATGGACGCTTATTATATAGAAATGGAGTCTAAAGGCTTAGATAACAAACTCTATGAAATAGTACTTAATAATTATAAAGAAGCGATACTCCATTCAAAATCTCCGACACTTTTAAAGACATTAAAGGAAAATGGAGTATTTAAAGAAGGGAAACATCAGTCCAAAATTGCAGAATATATAAATGAAAGATACTAAACGAGACTAAAATCTCGTTTTTTTATATTCTAAAATGTAAAGTACACTTGACATTGGAGGAAAGTGACTATATAATAAGTGTAAAGCTAGCTTTACGTGAGGTGATAAATTGAAAAATAATTTAAAAGAGTTGAGAATGGAAAATAATATGACACAAGAAGAATTGGCAAGAACTTTGGAAGTATCTAGACAGACAATATCTTCTCTTGAACAAGGAAGATATGATCCGTCTATACAACTGGCATTTAAAATAGCCATACTATTTGAAACTACTATTGAGAAAGTATTTATATATGAGGAGGAATAGACTATGAAATTTAAAACTCTATTGGATTTGGACATCTATACATTGATAAAAATGATGATATTTATGTGTTCGATACCTATGATATTAAGCAGATTTGATATAGAAGTATTAAATTTTATATCTGGTTTTTCTACAAGTATTTCAGTAGTGATAATAGTAGTAATTTATTACAAGAAAAGGTGAGTAAAATGCTTAATGAGTTTAGTGGAGAAAAGAAAATAGTATTGTTACTATTGTTGGAATAAGTTTTATTGCACTGGTATATGGTGGGTTTTCAAACTTTTTATGTTGATCTATAGCAATAATTTGCTGTAGATTAGATATTAATTAGATTACAGAATATAAGGAGAAAAATATGAGAGATAAATGCTTTATAAAGAGAGAGAATATTAAATCAATGGTTATTATTGGAATAATACTTGCTATTTTAGGATTTGTTGCTACATTTAGGATTGATGATAGTATACATAATCTTCATTTAGCAGCAGGGTTTTTAACCGGAATTGGAACATCATTTGTAGGATTGGCTTTGAATCAATACATAAAATATAAGAGGATGACTGAGGATGAAGCTATGGAATACGAAATAGAATTGAAAGATGAAAGAAATATTCGTATTGAGCAAATGGCAAATAGTTTAACTAATAAGATTTCATATCTGATATTGGGGACGGTTTCTTTTGTCTTGATTTTAATGAATTATCCTGTTCCTGCAATTATAAATGTATTAACTATGATATCCATAAGTATAGTGTTTAAGCTAAGTTTAAATTATTATAAAAGCAAGTATTAAAGACAGATTAAAACCTGTCTTTTTTATTTAAAGAGAAAATGTGTAGACGCTTTCACACCTTATCGGGAAAGTGTTTGCATTTTTCATTGACAAGGCTTTACATCAGTTGATAAACTAAGGATAAGATCGTTATTGCAAATAGTTTTTATGTGAGAGGAGAATTGTTTATGGACTATTCAAAATACCCAGCAGAACCTTATAGAATAAAAATGGTTGAGCCAGTTAAGATGATAAGTAAAGAAGAGAGAATGAAAGTAGCAGAAGAAGCAGGATTTAATACATTTTTAATTCCATCTGATGCAGTTTATATTGATTTACTTACTGATAGTGGAACAAATGCAATGAGTGATAGACAATGGGCAGGAATGATGTTAGGAGATGAAGCTTATGCAGGTAGCGTAAACTTTGCACATCTTAAAGATACAGTTGAAGAACTAATGGGCTTTAGACATATAGTTCCAACTCATCAAGGACGTGGAGCTGAAAACTTACTTTCAAGTATTGCAATTAAAGAAGGCCAATACGTTCCAGGAAATATGTACTTTACAACTACCAGATTTCATCAAGAAAACAATGGTGGGATTTTCATAGATATAATAAGAGATGAAGCTCATGATGCAACTATTGATATTCCTTTCAAAGGAAATATTGATGTTGAGAAACTTAGAAAGCTAATCGAAGAAAAGGGTGCAGAAAATATAGCTTATGTGTGTTTAGCAGTAACTGTAAATTTAGCAGGTGGGCAACCTGTTTCCATGGGTAATATGAAAGAAGTTTCAGAATTATGTAAAGCTAATGGAATTAAAGTTTTCTATGATGCTACTAGATTTGCAGAAAATGCATTTTTCATAAAAGAGCAAGAAGATGGCTATCAAGATAAGACTATTGCAGAAATAGTAAAAGAGATGTTTAGCTATGCTGATGGATGTACTATGAGTGGTAAAAAAGATGGTATAGTAAATATCGGTGGCTTCTTATGTATGAACGATGATGAACTATTTGAACAAGCTAAAGAATTAGTTGTAGTGTTCGAAGGAATGCCATCATATGGTGGAATGGCTGGACGTGATATGGAAGCACTTGCAATTGGACTTAAGGAGTCTATGCAATACGAATACATCAGTCACAGAGTACTACAAGTTAGATATCTTGGAGATAAATTAAAAGAAGCTGGAGTTCCGATAGTTGAGCCAGTTGGTGGTCATGCTGTATTCTTGGATGCAAGAAGATTTTGCCCACATCTGGAACAAACTGATTTTCCGGCACAATCACTTGCCAATGAACTTTTCATTGAATCAGGTGTACGTACTATGGAAAGAGGTATAATTTCAGCGGGTAGAGATAAAAACACAGGCGAAAATCATATGCCTAAACTTGAAACTGTAAGAGTTACTATTCCAAGAAGAGTTTATACTTACAAACACATGGACGTAGTAGCAGATGCAATAATCAAGCTATATGAACACAAAGAAGATATAAAGGGTTTGAAATTTGTGTATGAACCAAAACAATTAAGATTTTTCACTGCAAGGTTTGAACATAAATAGTACTAAAATACTACAAAAATACCACTGGTAGATACCAGTGGTATTTTTGTAAGTAATAGTATCATATTCAATATAAAGATGGTATAATTGGCAAGTGAGGTGAAGAAATGAAAAATAGCAAAAAAATATTTATGTTATTATTAGTGATGATTCTAACATTTTCTCTAGTAGCTTGTGGAAAAGGCGAAGGTGGAAATGCAGGTGGAGGAACTAAATTAAGTCCAGAAGAAATCATCGACAAACAAATGGCAGCATCAGAAAGCATGGAAAGTGGTAAAATGAAAATGAATTTAACCATGGAAATGACAGCAGAAGGTGAAGAAAGCTTCACTATTGAATCTGTAACTGATACTGAATTTACTATGGATCCACTAGTAATGAAAATGGAAATGTCTATGGGAATAGAAGGCGAATCTATGACTACTCTTATGTATTTAGATAAAGATGATATGCACGTTCAAATTCCAGGCACTGATATGTGGCAAACTATACCAGCTGAAATGTCAGGTATGAACATTGAGGAAACATTAGAGTCATATTCTACAGAAGAGATTTCTCAAATTTTGAAAGAACATATCAAAGATGTTAAAATCGAAGAAGTAGATAATCATTATATTATTAATTACAGCGGAAATGGTGATATGTTAAAGGAATTAGTAGCTCAAATGATGAATTCTACTTTCCCAGAAGATGGAATAGAGGAATTAGAAGACCTTGATATCACAGAGTTCACTTATACTAATAAGATTGATAAGAACACTTTCTTGCCAGTTTATTCAGAAGCAAACTTTAAGATGACTGTTACTTCAGAAGGTCAAAAAGTAGACATTAATCAAACTCAAATTATGGAGTTTTTAGAAATAAATAGTATTGATGAAATAGTATTACCAGAGATGTAATATAGAAAAGCGTACTATCTTTAATGATAGTACGCTTTTTAAATGATAGTGGCAGTTATCAAATATCTTTCAGTATCTCCAATACAAGTTTCGCAGATTTTTTAGCTACCGATTCTCTATTTATTTCCAAGACTTCATCTGTTTTATCATCTGCATTATCTGAAATAGATTTAATTGCAAGGAAAGGGACCATATTGAGATGACAGACATGAGCTATTGCAGCACTTTCCATATCTACACAATCTGCATCATATTTAAACTTTATTTTGTCACTTTCTTCTTTTGAATTTACAAAGGAATCTCCTGTTACATAGTCACCTATAATGTGATTAATACTTAACTCTACACTTTTTTTAGAAGCTAAAGTCTGTAAGTATTCATCTGTTTGTAGGAATTCAGTGTTTGGAAGCGATTCTATCATCTGAATTCTCCTAACATCATGATATGTAAGTTTATTGGATATAATGGTTGTATTTATTTCAATATCATCTTTTAGACTACCTGCAATCCCAGTATTTATAATAGTTGATACATTATATTTGTCGATGATGTATTGTGCACAGATTGCCGCATTAACTTTTCCTATGCTACTAGTGACTAATACGACTTTTTTATTGAATAATTCTCCTGAATAAAAAGTCATTCCTATTGCTTGATTTACTGTGACGTCTTCAAATTTATTCATGATTAGTTCTGTTTCCACATTCATCGCACCGATTAACCCTATGACCATTTTGATACCTCCGTTAACAGTTTAGTTACAATTTAGCAAAAAAGCTGACTATTGTTAGTTTTTATTATATAATTACTTGAACAGTATTTCAATGTAAGGAGGCGACATAGTCGTGGCAGATTTTAAATATGAAATAATTAAGCAAATAGGAACATTATCTACTTCAAAATCTGGATGGAATAGAGAGCTTAATTTAATCAGCTGGAATGAAAAAGAACCTAAATACGATCTTAGGGACTGGTCACCAGACCACGTAAAAATGGGTAAAGGGATTTCTTTATCTAAAGAAGAGTTAAATACATTAGTTGAATTAGTAAATAATATAGAAGAGTAGGAGTGATTGTAATGTTAATAGGATTAATAGTAGTAATAGTATTAGTAGTTGCCTTTGTTGTAAGTGAGCAAAGAGCTTTCGTACATTTAGATGAATTGTGTCAAAATGCGCTTTCTCAAATTGGTGTTCAAATGCAATCTAGATGGGATGCTTTAACTACACTTGCTAAAGCTACAAAAGGTTATTCAGAGCATGAATACAAGACTTTAATGGACGTTATTTCAAAGAGAGAAGCAGTTACTAGAACTAGTACTACAGATCAAGTTAATAATCAGGAAAACATGTTGACTGATGCACTGAACAAATTTGTTGCAGTTGCAGAAGGTTATCCAGATTTAAAAGCAAGTGATGTTTATATAAAAACTATGAATAGCGTTGAAGAATATGAAAATAATGTTAGAATGAGTAGAATGGTTTATAATGACACTGTTACCAAAATGAACAGAAGAGTTAGATCTTTCCCAAGTTCAATAGTTGCTAGTATGTTAGGTTTTGCGACTAAAGGTTATTTAGAAGAACCTGAAGGAAAGACTGAAATGCCAGATCTTGAATTCTAATTTGGAGTTAAATATGAAAAAAAGACTGATATTAGTACTAATGTGCATGATTGTAATCTTGCCATTTAGTACTGTGTTTGCAAGCTCAAACGCAATTCACGGAATAGATATAGTAGTGGATCTACAAGATGATGGATCTGCTATTATCACACAGATATGGGATGTTGAGCGATATAATGGAACCGAAATGTACATTCCCCAAACTTATATGGGAGATATGGAGATTTCAGATTTAATAGTTACTGACGAAAATGGAGTAGTATTTGAAGATTTAGGGCGTGATTGGGATGTCGATGGAAGTATTGACGAAAAAGCTTTTAAATCGGGAATAAATGAAACTTATGACGGCTTAGAAATATGTTGGGGAGTTGGAAGTTTTGGAAGTCATACATTTACTTTGCAATATAAACTGTCTAATCTAGTTAAAGCTTATGATGACTATGATGGGTTTAACTCCAGATTTATTAATGATGGATTGAGTGATATAGTTGAAAGATACACGGTTATAATAAAGAAAAATGGTGTTGACTTAAGCACTGAAAATGCTGCTATTTGGGGATTTGGTAATGATGGACCCATATATTTTAAGGAAGGGCATATACAAGCTGATTCTGCTAGAGAGCTAGGATATAACGATCATGTGACAATATTAGCAAGATTCAATAAAGGGATTTTCACTCCAAACTCTATTAAAGCAAGTAATTTTGATGAGTTGAAGGATGAAGCTTTTATAGGTAGTGATTACGATGCCGATATCAATGATGGCAGTGGCGGATATGGTTATTATGAAGTAGATGATAATTATGGTCAAAGCAGTTTTAGAATAAGAAATATTATGCCATTATTGCCTTTCATAATAATGATAAGCGGATTCTTGTTTTCTGGTGGTAGAAGACTTGCAACTAATTTGTCTTATGGCACTAAATACACTATTAATTCTAGAAGATATGCTTCTGTTCCACATGGAGCCAGTGAATTCATTAGAAGCATTAATAGTAGAGAAACCTATAATAAGCCACCTGTAAGCTCTTATATTCCTGCTATTTATTACACTTATTCACTTTCGAATAGTCATCTTAAAGAAGAAGACTTAATTGCGGCATATATACTAAAGTGGATACATGAAAAGAAACTTTCTATGGAGCAGGTATCTGAAATAAAGAAGAAGTTTTTTATATTGGAAACGATAGAAGAAGACACTAGACTTAGAATCAAGCCTGGAGTAGTCATAGATGATGAAGCTGAACGCGACCTTTGGGACATGTTAGTAGAAGCTGCTGGAAGTGACATGGTTTTACAAGAAAAAGAATTTAGCAAATGGACTGGAAGAAATACTGATACTTTTGCTAAATGGTTTAATACTAGTAGAAAAGAAGGATTCAGATATTATCTAGATAGTGGTTTAGTACAACCGTATGATGATGGAAAGCGATCAGATAACTATGTAAAACTTGAATTTACTGGAACGGGAAAAGATGCTGTAAGAAGTGTTTTTGGATTTAAAAACTATTTAATGGAATACACTATAATAGACGAGAGAGCAGTTCAAGAGGTTGAACTTTGGGACGACTATTTAATCTTGGCTACTGCGTATGGAATAGGTGATGAGGTTCTTAAGGAGCTTAAGGAACTATATCCTAATTATGCTTTTACAGGTGATTATGACCCTATGCTAGATGTATATTTAATTCATAGAATGAGTACTAGTTTTGCACATTCATCCTATTCAAGTTATACTGCACAAACCCAAGCTACTAGATCATCTGGTGGTGGAGGTAGCTCTTCATTTGGCGGTGGCGGTGGATTTTCTGGTGGAGGATCTGGCGGTGGCGGAAGATAGGAGCATATAGATGAAAAGATATTTAAAAATGATAGGTCTTGGTGTTGGATTAGGTATAGGATTTTTAATAATTCAATATGTATTTAAAATTGAAGACTCAAAGATGATGAACTACTATATAGTTTTTGGTGTAATCATAATTGCTATAGCAACGGTATACTCAGTAATTCAAATGAAGAAAGATATGAAACTACTACAGAAATTTTCAGATGGAATAAGCAATAGGGCTGTAGATGGAAATTTGCTATCTGAAGTTGAAGAATTTGAGAACAAGAAAAAATCCCAGCCCAAAGTTCTTAATCTTGTATATATAAACAGATCAGTTTATTATGGGAGTTTGAAGAAATACGACAAAGCCTTAGAAGAACTAGATAAAGTTGAATACAAGCTTCTAAGTAGACAGAATAAGCTTATCTATTTGAATAATAAGATTGAGTATCTCATGGAGATAGAAGAGGATGATTTAGCCAAAGAGGTATATAAAAAGAATAAATCGTATATTGAACAAAATATACATTTGATTTCTTCTATATCTGGAATCAACTTTGGAAAATTTGAAAAGATGTTTGAATAGTTAAAGGAAGTGTTTGATTTAATCAAACACTTCCTTTTTTATGGTGGGAGGTACTGGGCTCGAACCAGCGACCTCTACGATGTCAACGTAGCACTCTTCCAACTGAGCTAACTTCCCATAGTGTAATTATACAATACGGTAGTATTATATTCAATGATGTAAATATTGGAAGGACTTAAGTTCGTCAAAAAAATAATTAATATAGAGCAATGTAAAACCTGTGTAAATTTTATCAGAATGGATATATATAGAATGAAGAATAAATATATTCTTCAATATTACGCATTTTTTCATAATAGTTAAAGGAGGAGTAGAAATGGCTGAGAAAGGCAAGAAAAAACTCTCGTTGTCTATTAAAATTTTAATAGGACTAATTCTAGGAGTAGTAGTTGGATACATATTACAGACAACTGGGAATGAGGACATTGCAAATAATTACATTAAACCAATAGGAACACTTTTCTTAAATCTTATTAAATTAATTATCGTTCCATTGGTATTTTCATCACTGATTGTTGGAGTTGGAGGACTGGGAGATGTTACTAAGATAGGTAGAATTGGCGGTAAGACATTTGTTTACTTCTTAATGACAACTTGTATTGCAATTATTATAGGACTTGTATTAGCTAACTTTGGTAATGTTGGTGGTGGATTTGTACTTGAAGGTATCGAGGACCTGGCTTATGCAGCTAAAGAAGCACCAGGTTTCATAGATACACTTATCAATATTATTCCATCTAACCCGCTTCAAGCAATGGTTAATGGAGATATGCTTCAAATTATTGCATTTGCTATTATCCTAGGCGCAGGTTTACTTGTGGCTGGAGATGCTGCAAAACCAGTATTTGACGTATTTAATGGACTTGCAGAAGCAATGTATAAAGTAACTAACGGAATAATGACTCTTGCACCATTTGGTGTATTTGGTCTTATGACTCCAGTAATTGCTACAAATGGACCAGAAGTACTGCTTCCGTTACTTAGATTGATTGTAATTTGTTACACAGCATCATTAATACACATGTTAGTAGTTTATTCATTAGCTGTAAAGGGATTTGCAGGAATGAATCCAGTAACATTTATAAAAGGTGCTTTCCCGGCTTGGGCAATGGCATTTACAACTTCAAGCAGTTCGGGAACACTTCCTCTAACAATGAAGTGTGCAGAGGAAAGTTTTGGAGTTCCAAAACCAATTGCGAGTTTCGTACTTCCACTTGGAGCCACTATAAATATGGATGGTACTGCAATCTACCAAGGAGTTTGTGCAGTATTCATTGCTCAAGTATATGGACTTGAATTAGGTCTTACTGCTCAACTTACTATAGTACTTACAGCAGTACTTGCTTCCATAGGAACTGCAGGAGTACCTGGAGCAGGAATGGTAATGCTTGCTATGGTACTTGAAAGTGTTGGATTACCTCTTGAAGGTATCGCATTAGTTGCAGGTGTTGAGAGAATACTAGACATGATGAGAACTTCTGTAAACGTAGTTGGTGACTTATCGGCTGCAGTAGTAGTAACTAAATCAGAAGGTGGATTCGTAGAAGTACAAGGAGATATTAGTGCTTAAAATATATTAGACTTAAGGAGTAGACTTGTTCTACTCCTTAAATTTCCGAAATCGGGAGGCGGAGTATGAGTAAGAAAAAATTAGGAGTCCTTGGTGGAATGGGACCTCTTGCAACTGCAATATTTTATGAGATGATAGTAAAAAATACATATGCTAATTCAGATCAGGAACATATCTATACCATTATTGCTAGTCATGGAAGCATTCCTGATAGGTCAAAAGTTATACTTGACGGGGAAGATAAATCAATAGTAATTGATGCTGTCAAAGAGGACTTAAAATTATTTGAAACTGCAGATATAAGTAATATAGCGATTCCTTGTAATACATTTCATTTTTTCTATGATGATGTGCAAAAAGAAACCAATATACCCATTATAAATATGGTAGATGAAGCATTAAAGGAAAGCGTTACTAGCTTTGGGGAAGGTTCTACAGTTATGATTTTAGGAACTGATGGGACGCTAAAGACCAATGTGTATGAAAAATATGCAGAAAAATATCCTATAAAATTAATCAGACCTGATGCTAAAATACAAAAAATAGTTATGAAAAGCATCTATGATATTAAGGAAACTGGAATCAGGAAACAAGATCAAATCAATGATATAATTGAAAAAGTTACTAAAGATAATATTGCAGATGGAATAATACTTGCTTGTACTGAACTTTCCCTAGTAGAATTGACTGATGAAAATCAAAAAGTATCTTTAGATGCTATGTTTTCACTTGTAAAACAGTCTATTATCCGTTCAGGATATGATTTAATTAAATAATGTGAGCAATAAAAAACCTATCTTTTTAGATAGGTTTTATTTTTCAATAAATCCACCTGTCGTTCTAAGAACAGGTAGTACAAACATAAATGCAGTTCCTGGATTTTCATCAATATTAAGTAGTTTATTAATTCTTTCTATTGCAGTATCTACCTTAGCTTCGTCATGTATTATACTAACTAAAGTTTTACTGAAAGCTTGTTTTTCATCTTCTTTTAAATCATTTGTCGTAGGTATTAAAAAGTCTGGAATACTTGCGGTTAAACTGCTAATCATACCTGATGAGTCCATAGAAGTTGCTCCTAAATCTAGTGCATATAAAGCTAACATCACATCATCAAGTTTTTTTAAGTCATTCAATACAATAAATAATGCATACATTTAATCACCTCTTTTTTCATTATAACAAATCTATGGTATGCTGACAAATTACAAAAATTGTAATAATTATATTTTGTTTAACAAAAAGCAATATATTGTTATAATAATAGTAGTATATTTGTGATAGTATGTAAATGGAGTGATAAATAATGAATATAAACTGGTACCCAGGGCACATGAAAAAGACCACAGAGTCTATAAAAGAAAATTTAAAAATGGTAGATGTGATTTTTGAATTGATAGATGCAAGAATTCCATCTGCAAGTTCAAATCCTGTCATACCTGAATTGATAGGTGAAAAACCTAGGATAGTAGTTTTAAATAAAGCAGATTTAGCAAATGAAGAAGAGAATAAAAAATGGATTGAACACTTCAAGAACGAAGGTGCAAATGTCGTTAGTATAAATGCTAATACAGGCAAGGGAATCAGAGAATTGATTACTTTAACGAACAAAGTTATGAAGCCTAAACGTGATAGAGATGCAGAGAGAGGGATAAAATCTAAAATGACTAGAGTAATGATAATTGGGATTCCCAATGTTGGTAAATCAACTCTTATAAATTCTCTAGTTGGAAGAAAAAGCGCAAAAATTGGGAATAGACCTGGAATAACGAAGTCTAACCAATGGGTTAGAGTTCAAGATTCATTTCAGCTTTTGGATACGCCAGGAGTTCTTTGGCCAAAGTTCCAAAACGAAAACTTAGCGTTAAATTTAGCATATACGGGAGCAATCAAAGATGAAATATTGGATAAAGAAACTCTTTGTCTTAAATTCATTGAGAAGATGATGCTTGAATCCCCTGAGGTTTTAGTAGACAGATATAATATTGAAATAGGAAGTACACCTCTTGAAACCATGGAGGCAATTGCCTTGAAACGAGGTGCAATCCTTAGAGGGAATGAGATAGATTATACTAAGGTTTCAGATATAGTACTTGACGAATTTAGAAGAGGGACACTTGGAAGAATAACATTGGACAAAATAGAAAATTAGGTGAAATTAATGTTTGAAATAGAAAGAGATCTTTTAGATAAAGGGTATAAATACATCGTAGGAGTAGATGAAGCAGGACGAGGTGCTCTCTGTGGTGATGTTGTTGCTGCAGCTGTATGTATTGATATTGAAGACTATATTGAAGGGGTAAAAGATTCTAAGAAGATTTCTGAAAAGAAAAGGGAACTATTCTATGATGAAATCGCAGAAAAGGCCTTTGGATATGGAATTGGTAGAAGTGATTCCAAGCGAGTAGACGAAATCAACATAAAGAATGCAACTAAAGAAGCTATGTTTGACGCAATAGAGAATTGTAAAAAAAATCTAATTGAAAAAGGCATATCTCCAGATATTGTTCTAGTTGACGCAGAAGAGATTAAAAATGATACAGAGACAGTATCGGTCATTAAAGGTGATCAACTGTGTTATACGATAAGCTGTGCGTCTATAATGGCAAAAGTTTTCAGGGATAGACTATGCATAAAGTGGCATGAAGAATATCCGGCGTACAATATAGGAAAACATAAAGGATATGGAACGAAAGAACATAGAGGAGCTATATACGAATTGGGACCAAGTCCTATTCATAGAAAGACGTTTATCAAAAACGTTGCAAATTGGAAGATATAAAAGGAGGAAGAAAATGCGTATTATTGAAGAAGATAAGAGACTTATAGTCAGACTTCAAAAAGGTGAAGAAATTGTTGAATCATTAAAAAAAATCATCAAAGAATATAATCTAGTAGGTGGCTCAGTAGTAGGTATTGGTGCATCTGATGACATTGAAGTTGGATGTTATAATTCTGCTACAAAAGAATTCAAATCGACTACTTTTAATGATGATTATGAAATCACTTCACTAATAGGAAATGTTAGTAGAAAAGATGGAGAACCATACGTTCACTTACACATTAACTTTTCAGATGAAGAGATGCATACTAGAGGCGGGCATTTAAACAGAGCGGTTATATCTGTTACTTGTGAGCTGTTTATAGATTTCATTGATGAAGAAATAGGAAGATATTTAGATGAAGAAACAGGAATTTATTTCTGGGATATATAAATATGGACAATAAAAAACTTGGAGATTTAGGTGAGGATATAGCTGTAAAATATCTTGAGAGTAAAGGCTATAAGATAATAAATAGAAATTACAGAAGCCAAGTTGGAGAAATAGATATAATTGCATTTAACAAATTTGACCTAGTCTTTATTGAAGTAAAGACTAGGTCAAGTATTAATTATGGATATGCTTATGAAGCAGTAGACCAGATGAAACAGGAAAAAATTATAAATACAGCACTATATTATATACAAAAAGAAAGAGTACAGAGATTTCAGCCAAGATTTGACATAATAGAGGTATACACTAAAGACGGTAAGATAAACCATATCATCAATGCTTTTTCTTAAGGGGGCTTTAGATGTTTTCAAGAGTAAAAACATGTTCATTAGTTGGCTTAGATGGGAATATAATCGATATAGAAACAGATATATCTAGAGGATTGCCACAGTTAAATATAGTAGGACTTCCAGATGCAGCAATAAAGGAAGCAAAAGAAAGAGTTAGAGCTGCAATTAAAAACTCAGGTTATGAATTTCCACTTTCAAGAATTACTATCAATCTAGCACCTGCTAATATCAAAAAAGATGGTTCTCATATGGATTTAGGATTGTCTATAGGAATATTAAGATCTAATTCAGTTATAAATAATGAAACAGTGGATGATTATTTAATTCTCGGAGAATTGTCACTAGATGGAACGATAAATTCTGTAGACGGAGTTCTTCCTATGACCATTTGTGCACGAGAAAGTAGGTTTCAAAAAATTATAGTGCCATATGAAAATAGAGACGAAGCAGCAGTAATAGGAGATATGGAAGTATATCCTGTTAATTCACTTATGAAAGTAGTGGACTTTTTAAATGGAGATAAAGATATTGAACCATACATTATAAGGGAACTATATTCTGAATCTGAAGAAGACACATTGGATTTTAGTGATATGAAAGGCCAAGATCAATTAAAGAGAGCATTGGAAATTGCAGCAGCTGGTTCTCACAATGTACTTATGGTTGGACCTCCAGGGTCTGGAAAGACGATGGCATCAAAGAGATTACCAAGTATATTACCTAAACTGACTTTTGAAGAAGCTATAGAAGTTACTAAAATATACAGTGTGGCTGGAATGCTAAAAGATAATAAACTTGTATCTAAAAGACCGTTTCGTTCCCCTCATCATACTGCCTCTGGAACTGCAATAATAGGCGGTGGTAGAATACCGAAGCCTGGAGAAGTAAGTTTAGCACATAATGGAGTTCTATTTCTAGATGAATTACCAGAATTTCAAAAAAGTACTTTAGAAGTACTCAGACAACCTATGGAGGACGGAGTAGTTCATATTTCAAGAGTAAATGCATCGCTTACATATCCCAGCAGGTTTTTATTTGTGGCAAGTATGAACCCATGTCCGTGTGGTTATTATGGGGATCCGACTCACGAATGTAATTGTACACCAAATAGCATTAGTAAATACTTAGGCAAAGTAAGTAATCCAATGCTTGATAGGATAGATATACACATTGAAGTTAAACCAGTGAAGTATGAAGAGTTGTCGGATAATAAAAAAGCAGAAAGCTCCAAGGAGATATCAATTAGAGTAAACAGGGCTAGAGAGATGCAATTGGAAAGATTTAAAGACTTGAATATATATTCCAACTCACAAATTCCAGATAAATTATTGAATAGTTTTTGTAAGCTTTCAAAACCATGTAAAGAGTTGTTAGAACTGTCGTTTAAGAAACACAAATTCAGTGGAAGAACGTATAATAAAATTATTAAAGTAGCTAGAACTATTGCAGATTTAGACGATTCTGTGGACATTGAAGAAAGACATTTGTTAGAAGCCATAAGGTATAGAGTTTTAGATACTAACTATTGGGGGAAATCCTAATGGAAAATCGAGATATATTAATATGGTTAAACAGTTTGTATTTATCAGATAAGTTTTTTGATGAATTAATAGATGGAAAAGATGATTTAAACTACATAT
Organism: Tissierellia bacterium; assembly: GCA_012728335.1. Lineage (GTDB taxonomy): Bacteria > Bacillota > Clostridia > Tissierellales > Peptoniphilaceae > JAAYFG01. The sequence continues at coordinate 24,303 of JAAYFG010000122.1, forward strand.
TTAGATGTTCAGCTGAAGACCTCAGTGAAGTTAAGTTCGCCAATAAGAAAAATATTGAAAAATTGAAACGAGGAATGGACAAGGGATATTTAAATAGTGTAATAGACGGAATTAACAGATACTGTGATGATGTGATTACAATATACGATGAAAATTATCCGGAAGAACTACTAATAATTGATAATTCACCAAAGGTGATTTATACCAAAGGAAAAAAATTAGATATGCAATCACCTACCATAGGAATAGTAGGAGCAAGAAAGTGTACTGATTATGGAAACTGGGCATGTAAAAAATTAGTAGGGGAATTAACAGACTTGGGAATTACGATAATTAGTGGTTTAGCTGCTGGCATTGATGGAATCGCTCATAAGACTGCTTTATCAAAAAATGGATATTCGATTGGGGTATTAGGAAATGGACTTGATATAGTCTATCCTAGAAGCAATCAGAGACTATATGAAGAAATGTTTGTAGATGGAACTGTGATTACTGAGTATCCAATAGGAACCGCAGCCGCAAATTGGAATTTTCCAAGAAGAAATAGAATAATATCTGGTTTATCTTTAGGGATAGTCGTCATAGAAGCAAAAGAAAAATCAGGATCTCTAATCACAGCATCTTATGCAGCAGAACAAGGCAAAGAGATATTTTCACTTCCAGGAAATATAAATAGCATATATAGTGTGGGAACTAATAGATTGATAAGAGATGGTGCAATTCCACTATTAGATATAGAGGATATCTTAATAAATGTATCTAAGCTAAAAGACTATGTCATAAAATCTGAAGAAAGTGACATAGTAGAACTTGAAGGAATAGAAAAGGATGTATATGAGCTTTATAATAGGGGATACAATTCTGTAGATAAGATAATTTCAGAAACTAATTTTGAATTAAGTGAAATCAGTGCAGCATTGACGATGCTCGAACTAAAAGGAATTATATAAAAAGAAGGAAAGTTCAAACCGAGACTATTTTGGTCTCGGTTTTTGTATTATAAAAGCATATAGATATTATTACCAAATACTGTGAATCCAAGCCTTTCGTAAAACTTTGAAACTTCATTAAAGTCTTCTTCTGTATCAATAATTCCGTATACTTCAATGGGGTATTTGTTATCTAATATGTTCTTTCCATCGCAATATAGGGATCTGTAAAACAAAGTGGTAATAAAAAACTTCATAATAGCAGTCCCGTAGCTTTTATTTCTATTATTCTCCATAGTATCTATTGAATAGATATGAATATGTATTAAAGGTAAATTGTCGATTATCTCAATATTAGGATGGTATATATTGATTTCAAAACTCATTGTGGAAATACTATTTTCCACAGAGTCTTTAGACAACAAAAACCATACCTCAAACCTCTCATGGTAATTTGGGATTGAGACTTTAGACTTATGAACTGTTCCGTATACGAAGAAACCATCATAGAAAGATATCCTATTAAAAAAACTTGCTAAGCTAGACATGGCAATCACTCTATTTCATATGATATATATAGACTATATAACCCATATTTTCAAAAGTAAACACTAGACTTTATTACATTAAAGTAAATTTATCCAAAGTAGTGAGTTTTATAGTGTTAATTGATATAATATTAATATCTTAATTAAAGGAGTGGTGTTTTATGAAGAATAAAATTATTAATTACCTAAAAGTGATAGGAGGTAACACTCAAAAATAGCCTCCAAAAAATAATAGGAGGTCTATATGAATAGACAAAAAATAGAATTAAAGTATGTGGAACATGACGTTGATTTTAAATTGTATTGGAGTTTGTATGATAAGTTTATGGACGAAGTTTTTGAAAATGAAGAAATAGGACATATTTCTGGATCTGATTATTTAAAGCAGTTTAATTCTAATGAAAACAAAGTCTATATGCATAAACTATTTGGGAGAGAGATTGACACTGCATTTCCAGTAATTTTCATAATAAACTCTGAAGTTGTTGGATTTACTACTTATTGTACTTATCACTCAGAAGACGGTAAGTGCTTAATTGTTGATTATTATATACTTCCTGAATATAGAGATTCAGGACTAGGAAGTATGTTTTTTGAGAGAGTAAAAGAAGCCGAGATAAACAAAGGTGCAAAATTTTTTGAACTCAATGTCTCAAATAGAAGGAATATGAATTTTTGGAGCAATAATGGATTTAAACTGACTGGTGTAGATGAATTTGGATCAGTTTCAATGACTACAAATAAGAGCAATGTGTTCCTATCAGAAATCAATGAAGAAAACTGGATAGAAGCAGTCAATCTCAAAGTCCATGATTGGCAAAAAAACTATATAGGTTCTTCTTTAGGAATAATTGCTAGAGGATACGTATTTAGAAAGTCCAACGCTAAAGTTTTTGGTATTGAGTTTTGTGGTGATCTAATTGGACTGATTATGATAAGAGATATTGAAGAAGAACCAAAATGTTATGAAATACAACAGTTTTTTATTGATTGTAGATTTCAGGATAAAGGGTATGGTTATGTGTCCTTAAAGCTTATAATTGACTATATGTATATTGAGAGAAAATATGAAACTATAGAAATTTCTGTAAAAAGAGAGGATACAAAAGCTATAAATCTATATAAAAAAATAGGCTTTATCAAGACGGATTATATTGATATTAACTCACCTGATAGTATAAATATGCTATTTTATTTTGAGGATATGGATAAAATGTTTTCTGAAAAGAAAAGAAATTTGATGAATGATAATTAGGGTTAATGAGGAGGATATTATGACAAATCAAATAGTAAAGGACAGAAATAAGTTGCTATCGACAAAGATAATTAAAAACTTGGAAGGCAGAAGATTTGAGGCGTATTATTGCAGTACTAAGGAAGAGGCGCTCAATAAGTTTATGTCATTAATTCCTGAAAATTCTTCTGTAGCTTGGGGTGGTTCAGAAACACTGCTAGAGCTTGGAGTATTTGAAGAACTAAGGAAAGGGAATTACAAATTAATAGATAGAGACAAAGCTAAATCTCCAGAAGAAAGAACTGAAATAATGAGAAGTGCATTGCTTAGTGATGTTTTTATAATGAGCGCTAATGCAATCTCTGAGGATGGAATTTTATACAATATAGATGGAGTAGGAAATAGAGTTGCTGCATTGATATATGGACCTAAAGAGGTCATAGTTGTAGTTGGGATGAATAAAATATGTAAAACGATAGAAGAGGCTTACTCTAGAGCAAGAAACTATGCTGCTCCAGTAAATGCTTATAGAATATATAGTAATTCTGCCGATAAAGATCAAAACACACCATGTAAATTAACTGGAAGTTGTAATGATTGTAAAAATGAAGGATCTGTTTGCTCTCACATTGTTCAAACTAGATTATGCAAACCAAGTGGGAGAATAAAAGTGATTTTAGTTGGAGAAGACTTAGGTTTTTAAAGAATGTATGTACATTGGAGGATTACATGCTAGAAATTAGAGAGGTAGAACTCATAGACATACCTCAATTAATGGATTTATATATGAATCACCTTACAAAGAATCCACCAAAAAAAATCGAGATAATGTTGAGTGGGAAGAGATGGTTTCTTGGATGATAGAAGATGATGATTATTATCTATTAGTTGGCGAATACAATGGAGTAATAGTGTCTTCCATTGCAATGATTGTAGTTAGAAATTCAACTTATAATTTTAGACCATATTCGGTTATAGAAAATGTTACAAGATAATGTTGATGACTGGTTCAAAAAGAGAAAGCACTTTACGTTTTTATGAGAAAAATGGATTTGATTGTAGCGAAAAAACTGCCTTTATTAAAAGATTATAGTGATTAAGTAACAGATGTTACAGAATATAGTCAAAATAATATATATCATTAAGACATAATATATTAGGAGGATGTATATGATTGACATTTTAAGAAAAAAGGAAGTTTTAAGTCTAGTAGATAGTATTGAGTATGAATTAAATGGAATCGTTAGAAAACGACTTGTCAATAATGAGCATATGGCGATGGTCTTGTTTTCTTTTGACGAAGGACAGGTTTTGGCTCCTCATAGTGCACCAGGAGATGCACTTGTAATTGCTTTGGATGGAAGGGCAATAGTCTCTATTGACAATGAAGAATTCAATATTGAAAAATGTGAAAGCATAGTGCTCCCAGCAGGTTCTTTGCACAGTGTAAAAGCAGTGGAAAAATACAAAATGCTAATAATTATATCTAAGTAAAACTGTCTATTTTATAGGCAGTTTTTTTGGTTTTAAAAGATATTAAAATTTTGCTAAAAAAGAACTGATATCATTTGATAAGAATATACTGTTGTAGTATTATGTTACTATGCTAAAGTATTTTAGGGGAGGTTAAAAATGGATTTACTTAAAAAGGCGATAGAAAGAATGCCAAAATATGAATTAGTTTTGGCTCCGACTCCATTACATAGATTGAAAAATATGGAGAAAGAGTACGATTACTCAAACATCTACATAAAAAGAGATGATTTAACAGGTTTAGGACCTGGAGGAAATAAATTGAGGAGTCTGGAGTTCATAATTGGTGAAGCGATTAGTATGGATTGTGACACAGTTATTGCTGGTGGTCCGGAACAATCTAACTTTTGTACTCTTACTGCTGTGGCATGTGCAAAAGCTGGAATTAAATGTATATTAGTTCATAATGGAGAAAAACCAAAGAGTTTAGAAGGCAATATCGTTCTAAACGAATTATTGGGAGTAGAATCTCATTTCATCGGAAAAGTTGACAGTAGTGTTCGTGGAAAATATGAAGAGGAACTTGCTGAAAGATTAGAAAATGAAGGCAAAAAACCGTATATTGCAAAAAAAGGAGCAACTACTGGAGTTGGAGCATTAGGCTATGTGAATGCAATTATAGAATTAGTAAATCAATGTAAAACTGATAATATCAAACTTGATTCAATATATGCTCCTGGTGGAAATGGAGGAGTTGCAACTGGCTTAATATATGGAAATGCATTGGCAGGATTTCCTTTTAAGATAAATATAATAAGTGTTGAGTATGATAAAGCTGAATTGATAAAAAATATTGAAGAAACAATACTTGAAGTAGAAGAATTATTGGGGTTGAAATTTGAACATAGTGTTGAAGACGCAAGCAATATTATTGATGATTACAGGGGACTTGGTTGGGGTGAAAACACTACAGAAAGTTCAAATGAAGTTTTAGCCTTTCCAAGAAGTGAAGGGATATTTATAGAAAATGTCTATAATAGTAAAGTTTTAGTTGGCATGAAAGATCAAATACTCAAAGGTAAAGCTGAAGGGAATATTTGTTATCTTCATACTGGTGGATTTGGGTCATTATTTAGTCAGTATAAATAAATACATCTAAGGAAGGAGAGAAAGGTATGGAATATGGGATATTATCTTTAGTGCCTCCTATTTTGGCGTTGGCAGTTGCACTATTAACAAAAAAAATATCTTTTGCATTGATTTTAGGTATTTTCTCGGGAATGTTGATTATGAATGGATGGAATCCTATAGTAGCTGCGACATCAAGCGTGCAAACACTATTTGAAGTTTGTTCAGATGTAGGTAATCTAAAAGTATTGGTATTTACATCGCTAATGGGTGCTTTTGTATTATTGATTAGGGTTTCAGGTGGAGTAGATGGTTTTGTAAATTACTTAACTATTAAAAATAAGAAGATTAAGAGCAAGACTGGAGCAATGTTATTAGCTTATGTTATCGGTCTTTTGATTTTCATTGACGGACTTATGGGAATTATGTTTAAAGGTACTGTGACATTACCAATATTTGATAGGTATAAGATTTCAAGAGAGAAACTTGCATGGATAAGTGACTCCACTTCTGCACCTGTAAATGCACTTGTACCATTGAACTCTTGGGGAGCAATGTTGTCAGGACTAATAGGAGCTCAAGTTTCTGCTGGACTTATAAGTGGAGACCCAATGGGACTTTTAGTTCAAAGTTTGCCTTTTCAATTTTATAATGTAGTAACACTATTGTTTGTACTGTTTATAATTCTTACAGGTAAAGATTTTGGACCTATGAAAAAAGCAGAAATAAGAGTACAAACCACAGGCGCACTTTATGACGAAGGCGTGACTCCGCTGATGAAAGACGAAGAAGAAGAAGATATATTGGTTGAAGCCGGTGAAGGCAAGATGAAAAATATGGCTATACCACTATTTATCTTAATTGGATTTACATTCATAAGCTTGCTTTACACAGGTGGTGGAAGTATTTTAAAAGGTGATGGAAGTTTATCTATAGTATATGCTACTATCATCACTTTGACTTATATGAGTATTTCATATAGCAAGCAAGGAATAATGACTGGTAAAGAATTTGTAGACTACTTATATAAAGGCGTAGGTGGGATGTTGTCATTAGTAGTATTATTAGTTTTAGCTTTTGCAATAGGTAAAACTGTATCTACTATAGGAACAGGACCGTATCTTGCAAGTTTAGTAGAAGGTAGAGTAAGTGGCTCATTTGGACCGGCACTAATTTTTATATTTGGTGCGGTAATGTCATTTAGCACTGGTACTAGCTGGGGAACTTTTTCACTTATGATGCCAATTGCAATTCCTATGGCAGTTGCAATGGATGCTAATATTGTGCTTTCAATTGCAGCAGTAGTATCAGGTGGTATTTTTGGAGATCACTGTTCTCCAATGTCAGATACGACTATTTTATCATCATCTAGCTCAGGAACAGATTTGTTTTCGCATTTTAAAACTCAAACACCTTATGCGCTAGTATGTGCTGCAATAAGTTTTGTATTGTTTATAGTTTTTGGATTGTTTATGTAAATACATATAGACTAAATATTGATAAATCATAAAAAGGAGCTTGAATTTTAAGCTTCTTTATTTTTGCATAATAATCTATGATTTAATATAATGATATAAAATACAAAGCTATGGAGGATGAATGATGAGTGCAGATTGTTGTTTTAGCAATGAGGATTACTGGTTTAGATATAGGGCGGCAGCTATTATAATTAAGGACGATAAAGTTCTATTGGCTACTAATGAAAAAGAAGATTACTATTACTCCATAGGTGGCGGGGTTAAGCTTGGAGAGCGAAACGAGGATGCTGTCATTAGAGAAGTGTTTGAAGAAACTGGACTTGAGATGGAAATAGACAGACTAGTTTTCATACATGAAAATTTCTTCAAGGGGGAATATACGAACAAAGGCAAAATTTGTCATGAAGTTGCATTTTATTACCTAATGAAATACGATAGTTTAGAGGAAATGAAGATGGAAAGTCTAACGGAAGGTGGATGGAAAGAAAGCTTATGCTGGCTGGATATAGATAGGTTTAATGAGTACAAAGCGCATCCCAGTTTCTTTTCAGAGCATTTAAGTCCGTTGCCTGAGAATATAGTTCACATAGTGAATGATGATTTGTAGAATAGTTTATTTAGGAGATAGCTTATGAGATGTATATTGAATAGTATAGATGAGATTATTATTGAACAATTAGCTATTGATATGAACTGTGAAAAAAGCGACTTAAATTCCGGAAATATTGTATACACTTTAGAAAAAGAGAATGGTAATCAGAGAAAATTTATAAGAAGAAGTCCGTATGTAGAAATGATATTGATAAATGACAGTCTCATAATAAATGGAGAAGAGAACTATTTAGAGTTAATTCGTGAAAGCGTAAATATAAGTCGTCCAGAAGATATATTGAAGCAAGATTTTATAAAAAGTCATAGTATCAATTTTTCTCCTTCAATGGATTTTATTAAAACTGATTTACTTGAAGAGTATGAATACTTAGTTTATAAAGAAGAAATAGCGAGATTATATGTAAATAAAGGTTTTGAAAACGCTCTTCAATACGATGAGAATAAGCCTAATAAAGAAATAATAGCTATAGTTGCAAAAGATGGAGATAAAATTATTGGAATAGCTGGAGCAACTGCTGACTCTGAAATTCTGTGGCAAATAGGCATAGATGTAATATCGGAGTACAGATTTAAAGGTATTGGAAGTAGCTTAGTAAACAGATTAGCGTCGATTATTTTAGATATGGGAAAAGTACCTTATTATGCAGCAGAAGCAAACAATATTGCCTCACTTAAAACTGCAATCAATGCTGGATTTACAGAAAAATGGAAAGCTATTTTTGGTATGTATATCGATTTCAGAAAGTTGATAAAATGACTACTAAAAAGAAGTACATCTGAAAAGTAAACAATAAATGACAAAGAAGCATATTGGAGGCGAGACAGTGAATAAGGACAAAAAGTTTGGAATTAAAGTAGAAAAAATAAGTGTGGTCATTATAGTATTATTTCTAGTGTTATTTATATCTTCTATAGTTAAATACTATGAAGTTATAACGATTCCAGGTGGAGGTTTCTTGCAGAAGACTCATAGAGGAAAAGAATATTTGGACTGGTATTTGGAATATGATTCTTCACATATACTGGAATATGATACTAGTGGATGGATTTACTTTGCAAATATGTTCTTTGCACTATTATTTTTGTTGAATTCTGCATATTTGGCATTTGGAGATGGTTACGGAAATAAGAAATTCAATCTAATAGCATTATTTTTGGGAGTAGGTCTGTATGCTTTACAAAGATATATTAGATATAATTTGATTTTACACAACCGATTTTATATGGATATGATTCCTATTTTGATTCTAGCAATAGTATTATCAATTATTATCTATGGAAGAAAGCAATCTAGAGTTAATGAATAGAAATTTTGAATATAATTAAGAAACATCTCCACTTTCATCAGTGGAGATGTTTTAGTCTACTTAGGAACTATGGCAAAACAACGTGCTGGGAATCCACTTCCACCTAATACTTTAGGGAAAGTACAGAATATTAGCCCTCCTTTTGGTGGGCATTTATGTATATTTGTCAGTAGTTCTATTTGAATTCTATCTTGTTCAAGGATATAGCGTTCCACTTCATAGTCAGTTAAACCTGAACTAATAGGAGACTCTGTATCTGAAGGTTCATGGCCAATAGCACCTATATTTCTTTCTTCAACTAATAGTTTAAGTGCTTCTAATCCCCAACCTGGGAAGTTTCTATTTCCTTCTTCATCAAAATTATCCATTGTTTCTGGATCTCTCATTCACCAACCACTTTGAAATACTACAAAAGCTCCATCAGGAATCTTGCGATGTACTTCTTCCCAATCCAATATGTCTTGAGCAGTTAATACATAATTGTCATTTTTCTTTACTTCATCAGTCTTATCGATTACACAAAGTGGATATACCATTTCTTTAACTTCGATTTGATCGAGTGTACGGGATCCTTTGACCATGTGTGATGGCGCATCAACATGGGTTCCATATTGACCTACAACGGTATATGCAAAAGCTGCAAAAATAGAATTGTCTAAATTCATTTTTTCCTCAACAGTTAATGCATCCCAACCAATCCAGTGGGGAGTATAAGGTGATAGAGTATGTGTAAGTTCTACCCAATCGTAATTATCTTTCAAGTTTGATAGAATGTCCCATAATTCATATTTCATAATCATCAAATCCTTTCTTTTAACATAAAGCAATAGCTATCAATTATAAAACAAGTACATATTATATACAAAACCATATAGTATATTTTCATAATTATAATGTACTAATTCTATTGTAAGTATATCATGGATACCCAATATTTAAGAAAAATTTTATAAATAGTGAAAATTTGGCAAATAAAATTGAACCAATTTAGATGTATATGATAAAATAAGTGTAATTTAGTACTAAAATATTAATTTTTTGTGAGGAGAAATAAATGGATAAGTATATAGTAGCAATCGGTGGTGGAGAAATAAAAAATGGTGATACTGATAAGATAAATGAATATATAGTGTCGCTATCTAAATCTGAAAGACCTAAATTACTTTTCATTCCCACTGCAAGTAATGATGCAATTAGATATATTGAGAGCGTAGAAGAACACTTTAGAAATTTAGGATGTGAAGTGAGTTCACTGTGTCTATATGATGAGTATTTAGACACTAAATCCATTAAAAAGAGAATTATGAGTTCTGATATTATCTATATTGGTGGTGGGAATACTATTACTATGCTAGAAAAATGGAGAGAATATGGGGTAGATAAGTATTTGAAAGATGCATATGAAAGTGGTGTTATCATGTCTGGACTTAGCGCAGGTTCTATTTGCTGGTTTACATACGGACACAGTGACAGTAATCGATTTACTAACCCCGATTTCAATTGGGACTATGTTAGAGCATATGGGCTGGGCTTAATCGAAGGAGCTCATTGTCCACATTATAATGAACCGGGAAGAGAACAATTCGACATAATGATGGAAAATGAAGAAGAATTACTTGGAATAGCAGTAGAAGATGGCGCAGCAGTCGTTTATAAAAATGATGAAATGTATGTAATTAGGGAAACTGAAGACAAAAAAGCATATAAATTTTATAGAGAAGATGATATTTTATTAAAGGAAGAGCTTATTTAAGCTCTTTTTTCTGTCTTATGAGAATTTTTTAGTGATAATAGCGTTGAAGTATGGAAATATTAGATTTATGTGGTATAGTAATTGAGAATGTGGTATTTACTCAATGGTGAAATATATTTTAAATTAAAGGTAATATACTGAAAATATATGCATATATAGAAGAAAAAACTAAATATGACAATATATTTTCTTGATTATTAATTAAAAGTGTGATACCTTTATCATAAATTTGTAAAAAGTTGAGAATGTAAAATTAATGTTGGGGTGATATTGTTTTGGCTAAAAATTTAGTTGTGGTGGAGTCACCTACTAAAGCAAAGACTATTAAAAAAATGCTAGGTAGCAATTATAAAGTTCTAGCTACGGTTGGACACGTTAGAGATTTGCCTAAAAGTACTTTAGGAATAGATATAGAGAATAATTATGAGCCTAAATACATAAATATACGTGGAAAAGGCGATGTTATAAAAGAATTAAAAAAAGAAGCTAAAAAAGCTGATAACATATATTTGGCAACTGACCCGGATAGAGAAGGAGAGGCTATTTCATGGCATCTTGCGTTTTTATTTGGTTTAGATGAACACAGCAAAAACAGAGTAGTTTTTAATGAAATTACGAAGAATGCTGTAAAAAAGTCTATTAAAGAACCTAGAGCAATTGACTTAGATTTAGTTGATGCACAACAGGGAAGAAGAGTTGTCGATAGACTTATGGGATATAAGATATCTCCATTGCTGTGGAAGAAAATCAAAAGTGGACTTTCTGCAGGTAGAGTTCAATCTGCAGTTGTTAAATTAATCTGTGATAGAGAAGAAGAAATTGCAAACTTTATTCCAGAAGAGTACTGGACCATAGATGCGGATTTAAAAAATGGACGAAAAGGATTTAATGCTAAGTATTATGGAGTTTTAGAAGGTTCAAAAGAGAAAAAAGTAGAATTAAAGAATGCAGATGAAGCTGACAATGTTGAAAAGAGCATCGATAAAGATTCTTTCGTAGTAAGGGATATAAAAGAGGGAACTAGAACTAGAAAGCCTAAAGCTCCTTTTACCACGAGTACATTACAACAAGAGGCTTCGAAATACCTTAATTTCCAAAGTAGAAAGACTATGAGAGTAGCACAAGAACTATACGAGGGTATATCTATAGGGAAAAAAGGAACAGTAGGACTTATAACTTATATGAGAACCGACTCTGTAAGGGTAAGTGAAGAAGCAAAAAATGAAGCAGGCAAGTATATAGTAGCCACATATGGTAAGGAATATGTCAATTTAAACCACTCATACGGGACTAAGAAGAACATTCAAGACGCTCATGAGTGTATTAGACCAACTGATATATATAACTCACCTGAAGCGATTAGAGAGCATTTAAGCAGTGACCAATATAAGCTTTATAAATTGATTTGGGATAAATTTGTTACTTCTCTTATGAGTTCAGCTAAATTTGAAACTATGGCAGTTTCGATTCATTCAAATGATCAGGTGTTTAAGTCCACTGGTTCTAGAGTACTGTTTGACGGTTTCTTAGTCTTGAAAAGAAAAGGCGATGAACTAGACAGTGAACAAGATTTACCTAAGTTTGAAATAGGTCAAAACACTAAATTTGTTAAATTGAATAAAGAGCAACACTTTACTAAACCTATTGCAAGATTTACAGAAGCAAGTCTTATAAAACAGCTAGAAGAATTAGGAATTGGTAGACCGAGTACTTATGCTCCGACAATTTCAACAATTTTAGCTAGAAACTATGTTGAGAGAGAAGATAAGAGATTTATACCGACAGAATTAGGACAGACTGTTAACAGCCTTTTAAATCAATATTTTGGAGAACTGATAAATGAGGAATTTACTGCTCAAATGGAAGACAGCTTAGATGCGGTAGAAGCTGGAGAACTGGAGTGGAAGAAAGCAGTTGACGATTTTTATAAAATTCTAGAGAAAGACTTGATCGTTGCAGAAAAAGAAATAGAAAAAATTGAGATAAGAGATGAAGAGACAGATATTATCTGTGATAAATGTGGAAGAAACATGGTTATAAAAATGGGTAAATTTGGTAAGTTTTTAGCTTGTCCAGGGTTTCCAGAATGCAGAAACACAATGCCTCTTATTGAAAAAATAGGGGTAAAATGCCCTAAATGCGATGGGGAAATAATCGTAAAGAGGACAAAAAAAGGAAGAGTTTTCTACGGATGTAGCAATTATCCTGAATGTGATTTTGTCTCTTGGCAAAAACCAGTTGATAAAGCTTGTCCAGAATGTGAGAGCATAATGACAGAAGTTAATAATCGAAGAGGAAAACTTCTAAAATGTAGTAATTCTGAATGTGGATATAACGAAAAAGTAGAATAATTTTAAAATGGCTATGATTAGAAACATCTAATTGTAGCCATTATTTTAACTCTAAGTAAAATAATATGAAAAAAGAAACTTTTTATTAAAATTTGTGTTTTAAATAGAAAACGGTGGGTATATTTATAATACCAAAGTTGATGGAGATACCCTAGAGAAGTAACTTCAGATACAAAGGTAGTGGAACTTGAAAACTACATCCAACAACTAGATTATAAATAATCACATTAAATTATAAAATGGTCTATAGATGGATACGATTAGCTGTGAGAAACACTAGCCCGGAAGTTCAAATTGGGTGACAAACTATTTCATGGAAATCGATTAGACTTTGATATATATAAATGTATTGGACTAAAGATCCAAAAAGATAGTTAATGATTTAGATTTAAGAGAATTAAATGTAGTAAGTAGAGAAGCATTCAATCAGATGTGAAATATGATTGATGTGGTGTTTGTTTATTTATGATTTTAACGACAAATCTTTTAAATTAGTATTTATTTAGAGTTTCGTCTTAAATTTAGAGTTGAATTTAAGAGTTACGATCTTTAGATGAAGATTAAATTATAGATTGGTGATAGTATTTAACGGAGTGACATCTGTCAATCTTAGGTTAGTACGATTCCTAAGAAATTTAATTAAAGGAGAATGACGTGATAGAACCTAAAATAGATCGTTGGTGTAGTTATTCAAGTTTCATGAAATAAGAGTATTCGAACTCATTATTAAATTATTCGAATACTCTTTTTTTGTTTAGTTTTATTGTTTATTTTATACATATGATATTGAATGAAGTATTTTTTATGTAGTTTTGATATAATAAGCTTTGCGAGGTGATAAATTGATTGAGATAAGTGGTATAGTTGAAAACATTATCTTTTATAATGAGCACAATCATTATTCTATAGCTTTATTAAAAACTGAAGATGGGAGTATAACCATAGTTGGACATATTCCATATATAAGTGTAGGCATGCCACTTAGTGCTGAAGGAGACATGATTTATCACGAAACTTATGGAGAACAGTTCAGTATTTCAAAAGTCAATATGGACATTGAAAGTGATGCAGCAACTATGAAACTATATTTGAGCAGTGGTGCAATTGTTGGGATTGGACCTGTTATTGCTGAGCGTATTGTCAATGCTTTTGGAGATAAAACTTTAGACGTATTTAAAAATAGTCCGCAGCGATTAATGGAAGTGCAAGGGATAGGAAAGGCTACTTATGAGAAAATTATAGATTCTTTTGACTCTCAAGAAGGTCATCGAGATGTTTTAATAAAAATATCAGGATACGGAATTTCTATGAATTTAGCACAAAAACTGTATGATAATTACGGCGAACAAATTTTGCCTATCTTAGAGAATAATCCTTATGATGTATTGGAAAATGTTTCTGGCTTTGGATTTAAAGTCATATATAATATTTCACTTAATGCATTTTTTGAAAAAGAAGACGACAATAGACTTGAAGCAGCTCTTGCATATGTATTGAGCTTATCACTAAATGAAGGTCATAGTTATTTGCCTAAAGATGTATTGCTTAGAAAGACTTCAGAACTGTTGGGTATCGGAACTGAAAGTTTGGAGCCACTTCTGGATAGACTTGCAATGAATAAAAACGTCCATATTCTAATAGATGAGGGTGAAGTAATATGCTACAATATGTCAGCTCATATTGCTGAAAACTACATTGCAAATAGAGTTATAGAAATATCTAAATTTGCTGGAGAAATGGATAGGATAAATATCGATGAAAGAATTGAACAGATAGAAAAAATAGATGGAATAGCTTTTGGAGAAGAGCAGAAAACTGCCATATATGAAACTTTTAATAATGGAAGTTTAATAATAACTGGTGGACCAGGAACAGGTAAAACTACAACCTTAAATGCCATAATAAAAATTGGTGAAGCTTTGGGATACAAGATAAAACTTATTGCACCAACGGGGAGAGCTGCCAATAGGATGGCGGAGACGACCAATAGAGAAGCTCAAACGATTCACAGATTATTAGAATATCAATTTGCTGGTGACAGTATGGAATTTGCTCGTGATGAGGATAATCCTATTGAGGCAGACATAGTAATCGTTGATGAGATGAGTATGGTAGATGTGAACTTATTTTTCAATTTACTGAAGGCTGTAAGTCAAGGCACTAGAATTGTAATGGTTGGTGATACCGACCAATTGCCATCAGTAGGAGCTGGAAATGTACTCAGGGATTTAATAAGCTCTGAAGTCATAAAAGTGGTAACTCTAGATGTTATTTTTAGACAAGACGAAGCAAGTGCGATAGTTTCAAATGCTCATAAAATTAATAAGGGTTCTTTTCCCATAGTAAATGAGAATGGGAGTGACTTTTTCATGTTCAAGAGCAATAGCCAAGAAGAAACACTAAAACTAATAGTTGAATTAGTCTCTAAACGACTTCCTAAGTTTTATGGATATGACCCAGTTAAAGACATACAAGTCCTAACTCCTATGAGAAAAGGTAAAGTAGGAGTCAATGATTTGAATATATTGCTACAAAAAAGTTTGAATAAGCCTTCTATTAACAAAGGCGAAATAGCCTACAAAGATACAGTATTTAGAGTTGGGGATAAAGTTATGCAAATTAAAAATAACTATCAATTAGAATGGACACAATACGATGAAGACAATAATGTCGTTGATATAGGAATGGGAATATATAACGGTGATATAGGATATATTTCAAGTATTAATAATTATGATGATTCATTAGTGGTGATTTTTGATAATAAAAGAGTTGTATATGAACAAAAAGGGCTGGATGAATTGGCTCTTTCCTATGCTACTACTATTCACAAATCACAGGGAAGTGAGTTTCCAGTGGTAATTATGCCAATTCACTATGCGCCACATATGTTACTTACTAGGAATCTATTATACACCGGTATTACTAGGGCAAAGTCATTAGTTGTCTTAGTAGGCGAAGAACGATTCTTGAGAATGATGATTCAAAATAATTATATAGCAGATAGATACTCAGGACTTGATAAAAAGATTAAGAATTTGAAAGATGTGTACGGAGAATAAGATGGGAATACTAGAAAGCTTTTGCAAATTTATATACGATGATGACGAAATATGCTATGGGTGTGGAAGTAAAACAGAAAACAGAAATCATATTTGCTCATCTTGTCGCTCATGTATCGAATATGTAGAAAACAATAATACTAATAGGGTTAAATACATAGATGAAATGTATTCAGTAGCCTATTACAATGGCTTGTTAAGGGAATTAATACATAAGTATAAATATGAAAAGGCAAGTTACTTATCTAATTTTTTTGGGGAGTTATTAGTAGAGTTTTTGCTAGAAAAACAGATTATTTCTAGGATTGACGAAATTTATTACGTGCCTACTTATAAATCTGTAGAGGCAAATAGGGCATATAATCAGTGTAGATTGATTGCAAATTATTTAGGAGAAGTACTGGATGTTAAAGTTGATGATGGAAATCTATACAAAAGTGGAAACACTTATGACCAAATTGATTTAAGTGGTAAAGAGCGAAGAGAAAATTTGAAGGATGTTTTTTCAGTTAAGGATAAACACTTAATTAAAGGGAAAAACATACTTTTAATAGACGATATAATAACTACTGGAACTACTTTGGAAAGATGTGGAGAAACATTAAAAAAGAGTGGATGTAGCGAGATTATAGGTCTCAGCATTACAACCACTCATCATTAGACAAAAACTCCTCTATGAATGAATATTCTCTTTTATGTCCATTTTCGTCTTGCATTTTTAAATTAGTAAGAGTTGCATTTATTTGTCCGCCTAATATGATGACTATTCCAAGTATGAAAAGCCAGAATAATAGGATGATTACTCCTCCCAGTGAACCATAAAGGGAAAACTTATCAAATCTAGAAATATATAGATCAAATAACTTTGTAGAAGCATAAACTGAAATGGTAGAAAACAGTGCTCCAGGTATAATTTCACTTAATCTGACATTCATTCTATTCTTTTTGGAAATGCTAAACCAGTAAAATAGAGTGAAGACGATTACGGCGTAACTGATAAGCACAATAGGTCTTAAAATTCTTAATGCTGTCCCATAGTATTTCAAAATACGTAATTCTTCGAATAGCTTTATTCCAATTTTAGATCCTAGTATCATTCCAGAGAAAAATACTATAATAAGTACTATAAGTGCAAGAGTAAATATGAATGAAATAATTCTTCGAATGATATAAGGCCTTTTACTCTTTTCATCATAAGATTTCTCTATTAGTTTAATAAGCTTATTTACACCACTTGAAGCGGTCCAAAGACCACCGATTGCAGCAACTGATAATAGTCCCTGTGAAGAGTCTATAGCAATTTGAGAAATAAATGGCACTAAATATTTATTTACGTCTTCGGGTAAAAAAGCCAATGCGCTAATAATCATGTCTCTATTTACAAATTTAGTAAATTGTATTAAATTCAGTAGCGCTATCATAAATGGGAAAAGTGACAATGTTAGGAAAAACGCCATTTGAGCACCACCACCCATAGTTTCTTCATGAGTAAATCTATATATTACTTGATCTAAAAATCGAACAAGTTTATTGTCTTTGATACTGTTTAAAAAGCTATTAATTCTCTTAGTCATAGGCATCATCCTTTCAAAGATATTATAATTATATCAGATAAGGTATAATTTACCATTATAAAATAGGTAAAGATGAATTTGACAATTCTAATATTGTATATTATAATGTAATGCAAATATGTAAAAATTATATGGAACGAGTAGTATTATTTTTTGATTATAGAGAGTTGGGTTGCTGGAAGCCAATATCAGAAGTAGTATGAATATGACTCCATTTTTTCTTTTAAGACGTTATCCCCGTTATAGGATATTGAGTGATCTATTATTTAGATAATTAGAGTGGAACCGCGGAAATCCTTCGTCTCTTACAAGAGATGGTAGGTTTTTTTTATTTTAGAGGAGGTATTATTTTGGGAAACAAGAATTTTTATATTACAACACCGATTTATTATCCTAATGACAATGTTCATTTAGGTCATACTTACTGTACGGTTGCAACTGATGCAGTTAAAAGATTTAAAGAATTTCAAGGATATGATGTATTCTTTACTACTGGTAGTGATGAGCATGGACAAAAAATAGAGAATACTGCAAAAGAAAAAGGCCAAGAGCCTAAAGAGTATGTTGATGGAATAGTTGAAAATATTAAAGAGCTATGGGACAAACTTGACATTAGCTATGATTCTTTCATAAGAAGTACCGATCCTAAACATCAAAAAAACGTTCAAGACATATTCAAAAAACTATATGATAAAGGCGAGATATACAAAGATTTTTATGAGGGACCATATTGTACCCCTTGTGAATCATTTTGGTCTGAAGCTCAACTTGTAGACGGAGTAAACTGTCCTGACTGTGGTAGACCTACTCACATAGAAAAAGAGGAAGCATACTTCTTTAAACTATCTGAATATACCGATAAGATATTGAAATTATATGAAGACAATCCAGAGTTTTTACAACCTAAAACAAGAGTAAACGAAATGGTTAACAACTTCCTAAAAGATGGATTAGATGATCTAAGTGTTACAAGATCTAGTTTTGATTGGGGAGTTAAAGTTCCTTTTGATGACAAACATGTAGTCTATGTTTGGATAGATGCTCTTTCCTGCTATTTAACTGCTATTGGATATGGACATGATGAAGAGCTATTTAATAAATTCTGGCCAGCAGATGTACATTTCGTAGGAAAAGAAATAGTTAGATTCCATGCAATCATTTGGCCTGCGTTATTAATGGCATTAGATATACCACTTCCGAAGAAAATCTTTGGACACGGATGGATACTATTTGATAATGATAAAATGAGTAAATCTAAAGGAAATATTATTTATCCTGAACCTATTATCGAACTATATGGTACAGATGCACTTAAATACTTTTTATTAAGAGAATTTTCATTCGGACAAGACGGTTCATTTAATATGGATAAATTTTTCAATAGATTTAATTCAGATTTGGCAAATGATTTAGGTAATCTTGTATCTAGAACTGTTTCGATGATATCAAAATACAATGATGGAGTAATTCCAGAGCCAACTAATCCTGCTCCGATAGATGAAGAACTTAAAGAAATGGCAGTAAATACTCTTGAACAAGTGGAGAAATACATGGAAAACTTTGATTTTTCCAATGCCCTTGAAACTATTTGGAAACTGATTAGAAGAAGTAACAAATACGTTGATGAAACTGAACCATGGGTTCTTGCGAAAGACGAAGATAAATCAAGACTAAATACAGTATTATACAATTTAGCGGAATCTTTAAGAATAGTTAGCGTATTAGTATATCCATTTATGCATGTAACTAGCGATAAAATTAGGAAACAATTAGGAGTAGAAGAAGCAGTTGAATTAGAACAAGCAAAGACTTGGGGTCTATTAAAATCAGGAAACAAGGTAAATAAATCTGAAATAATATTCCCTAGACTTGATATTGCTAAAGAATTAGTACGATTTGACGATGCTAATACTGCACTTATTGAATCTAGAGCTGGAGACGCTCCAGTATTGACAGATGAAAAATCTAAACCAGATGTTACTATAGACGATTTTGCGAAAATGGACTTAAGAGTAGCTAAAGTTTTAAAGGTTGAAGATCATCCTAATGCTGATAGATTATATCTACTACATGTTAAGATGGGCAAAATACAAAAAACAGTAGTTTCAAGTATAAAAGAACACTATAAACCAGAAGAACTAGAAGGCAAAAACATATTGTTATTAAACAATTTAAAACCACACAATTTCAGAGGAATTGAATCTGCTGGAATGGTTTTAGCAGCTGAAGATGAAGACGGTAATTTAAGTCTTTGTACAACTATTTCTGAAATGGAAGACGGATTAACTCTAAGTTAAGGTGATAGAATGATAGATTCACATGCACATTTAGATCATAGTGCTTTTGACGAAGATAGAAATGAAGTAATAGATAATTTAAAAAGAGATGGAGTCGACTTAGTCTTTAATGTCGGCTCCAGTATAAAATCCAGCAGGAATTGTATTGCACTGGCAGAGAAATATGAAAATATCTATGCTGTCGTAGGAGTACACCCTGCTGAT
Organism: Tissierellia bacterium; assembly: GCA_012728335.1. Lineage (GTDB taxonomy): Bacteria > Bacillota > Clostridia > Tissierellales > Peptoniphilaceae > JAAYFG01. The sequence continues at coordinate 44,253 of JAAYFG010000122.1, forward strand.
ATTTTGGGTTTAGACGATAAAGCAATTTCTGAATTAAAGGAAATGGCTATGCATGAAAAAGTTGTAGCAATTGGAGAAATAGGACTAGACTATTACTATGAGGACAATCCGCCAAGAGAATTACAAATAGAAGCTTTTAAGAGGCAATTGGACTTAGCTTGTGAACTGGATATGCCAGTTGCCATCCA
>JAAYFG010000123.1 GCA_012728335.1 Tissierellia bacterium
GTATTAGATGATATTACCATATCCAAAATTGCAGCTGGGGAGATAATTGAAAACCCTGCTTCAATTGTAAAGGAACTGGTCGAAAATTCAATAGATGCAAAAAGTAGAAGTATTACTGTTGAAATTAACAGTGGTGGAATTGACTACATTAGAGTAACAGACGATGGTTTTGGTATTTCTGATGCAGATTTACCACTTGCTTTTACACGTCATGCTACTTCTAAAATAAATAATATAGATGATTTATATAATACGGTATCTTTAGGATTTAGGGGAGAGGCCTTAGCAAGTATTGCTAGTGCTGCTAAAGTTGAAGTAATCACTAAAACTGAGGATAAGATTGCAGGAACTCATGGAATCATAAATAGTGATGGCACCATAAACGAAATTTCTCAAATTGGTTCTTTAACAGGGACTTCAATAATAGTTACTGAATTATTTTACAATATGCCAGTTAGAAAGAAATTCTTAAAATCATCTAATTATGAAGCTAATCAAGTAAGTAATTTACTGATAAAACTGGCTCTTTCACACCCTGAAATTTCCTTTAAATTCATAAGGGATGGTAAAGTTGGATTTAACACGAACAATCAGCAAAGTTACATCAATAATCTATATCAAGTATTAGGGAAATCTATTGCAAGAAATCTCCATAATATAAATTATGAAGATGAGCAAATTAGAGTGTATGGATATATCTCTGACAATATACTATTCAGAGCCAATAGAAGTCATCAATATATTTTCGTAAACAATAGAACTATAAAAAATACTGATATAACTTATAATATAGAACGTGCTTATCAATCATATATTCCTCTTAATCGATATCCTGTTTTTATTCTCTATATAGACATAAACCCAGGACTAATTGATGTTAATATACATCCTTCCAAAGAAGAGATTAAAATAGACAGCGATATAAATGAATCGGTAATGAGCAAAATCAACATGATTATTAGAGAAAGAATCAGTGAAATAGTTAGAATACCAGATAAAGTAGATAAAGCACCGAAAATTAATATATTCTCTGAATACTTAGAGAAAGAAAGAACTAGTAATGAAATTAATCTAATTGACTTAAGTGATGATGAAGTTAAAGACGACACATCTTCATATGACGCAGAGCACAGGCAACCAAAAGAAGTAACTATTGAAAAAAACGTATTTGAATATCAAGGGAAAGAAGATAAACGTGAGAAAACTCCTATAATTGAAATTGTTCAAGAATCACTTATTGAGGAATCTGTAGAAGAAAACAAATTGTTTACAGATTATTACAGATATGTAGGGACACTATTTAAGAATTATTTAATTATCGAAGATGGTTCCGTTGATAGTTTTTATTTTATTGATCAACATGCTGCTCATGAGAGAATTTTATATGAACAGTTTAAAACTGAGTTTGAAAATGATGAAATCAATACTCAGATATTGATGAGTACAGAATTAGTTTATCTATCAATTCAAGAAGTTGATATACTTAGAGAAATTAAAGATGATTTGAGTTCTCTCGGAATTGAGTTTGACTTCTATGGTGATAATGCTGTGGTCATAAGAGAAGTACCAGTGTTTTTAAAGAATATAACTACAGAAGGTCTCTTCAAAGAAATCTTAGATTCAAGCGAAAAAATCAAGAGTATTTATCATGTAGACTTATATAAAATAATGAAAATAGCTTGTGTACATGCAGTGAAATCAGGGGATACTCTTTCGAATATTGAAGTTAAAGAATTAATTGAGCGATTGCAGCGATGTGAAAACCCACTTGCGTGTCCTCATGGTAGACCTACTATCATAAAATACAAAAAGTCGTGGTTGGAAAAAGAATTTTTTAGGATACAGAGTTAATATGAAAAATAAAGTTATTATACTTACAGGACCTACAGGAGTAGGGAAGACAGAAACGTCGATTTCCATAGCAAAGGCATTAAATACTGAAATAATTTCATGTGATTCAATGCAGATTTATAAAGGTATGGATATTGGTACTGCTAAGATTACAAAAAAAGAATCAGATGGGATTGTTCATCATAATATTGACATAATAGACCCAAATGATGATTTTACTGTTTCTGACTATCAGTCTTTGACTATGCCATTAGTTGAAAAATTGAATAAAGAAGGTAAAATACCGTTAATTGTAGGAGGAACAGGCTTTTTTATAGATTCTATAATTTATGATTTAGACTTTACTAAATCTGAACCCGACTATGAATATAGAGATTCTCTTGAGAAAATAGCAAAAGAAAGTGGTCTAGACGCTCTGTACGATATGCTTCTAGAAATTGATCCAGCACAAAACGAATTAATTGATAAAAACAATAAACAAAGAGTAATTAGAGCTTTGGAAATATATAATTCTACTGGTATTAAACCTTCAGAGCAAAGGGATAATTTGAGAAAATATAATGATAATGTTGATTTTCTATATATAGTTTTAAACAGGGATAGACCAAATCTATATGATAGAATCAATAAGAGAGTCGAAGTAATGGTTAATGATGGTTTAATAAATGAGGTTGAGAGTCTTATTGCTAATGGTGCAAATCCCAATTCTACAGCTTTTAAAGCAATAGGATACAAGGAAGTAATAGAATATTTAAATGAAGTAATTGATAAAGATAATATGATTAACCAAATCCAACAAAACTCAAGGAGATATGCAAAAAGGCAATTGACTTGGTTTAGACGAGAAAAGAGTTCTATTTGGTTTAATCTTGATGAATATAGTAGTTATGATGACTTGTTTAAGGAAATAATGGACATTATAAATAAATTTAGAGGTGAAGAAAAATAATGAGCACATCAAGTTTTTTACAGGAAAAATACGGTATTAGTGAAGAAATAGTTGAAATGGTTAAAACTGCAGAATCAAATTTAAC
>JAAYFG010000013.1 GCA_012728335.1 Tissierellia bacterium
AACGATTTTAGATGATTTATTACTTATATATCCTTCTTTCTTATCAACGATATACTTATCAAGTTTTGCCTTTAATTCTCCCTTATCTATTCCTTCAAAATATGAATATCCTATCAAATTATTAATTTTTGTTTTGCTACCAGTATTAATCTTATTAAAAGTCTTCTCCATAATTTTTTCCTCTAATTGTAGATTAGCTAAAAAATCATTTATGTCATTATTCGATTTCTGGACCTCTTCTCTTACCTCTTCATCAGCATATGAATTATTCGCTTTAACTATATTCTCATCTTTAGGATTTAGTTTTTCCTCTAGTGGAGTCTCAGATTCAAATGAATTTTCAGTACTCAATGTACTCACATAGGTAATCCCAGTTCTTATGATGTCTGTCAATCCATATGAATACACCTCCAAGTCTAATGTATAATCACTATCTGATTTAATAAATTGATATTCACCAATTATATATTCACTATTATTAGATATATATTCCATCAGTTTTACTAATTCTAAAAATGTACTTTTAAGTTTATAAGTTCTCTTTACAGAGTCTAATTCCCTCTCCGAAAAACTAGATTCGCTAAACGCTCCCATATTTATTTCCAGTAGTTTAATTAAATAGTGTTCTTCAATATATGAATCTATTTTATAAAAATCACCAAATGAGCTTTGATTTTCTTCAACTATTCTGTGTAATTCTTCGTCACTAAAATCAATTAATTTTGAATTTTTTATACTGTCTTCAAACTCAGAATTTAAAATATTTACTTCATCTTTTAATCCTATTATTTCCTCATTTATTCCTTTAGCTTTTGATTCAATAGGTTTTCTAAATAGCAAAAAGTATATTAAAATTAGTAATGTAAATATCAAAATTGTTAATAGTGTCTTTTCTTTTTTATTAATTTGAATCTTCACCATCGATATCATCCTTCGTTATCATAAAACTGTAATAGTCATCTTCAAATTTAATATTTTCTAAATTGAAAATTAAACCATCGCTATTTAGTTTCTCATTTAAATTACTTGCTTCATTTTTTGAATTACAATACCCATTAATAGTAAACATGCTATTGTTATCAGCTATTTTTTCTATCATTAAGTTTTCATTTATAGAATTTTCCAACATATTCACAACTTTGATTTTCTCTGACTCTTGCTCTTTAAGTTTACTGACAGTACAATAGTTTTCAATTATTTTGGATTTTTCATTAAAAGTGTTTAGGCTCTTGTCTTGTTCAGTTAATAGCTCTTTATCACTAATAAGTTCGCTTTTCTCATCAAACAAAGCTTTTTCTTCATTTTTCAAATGCAAGTAATCAAAACACATTAAAATTATCAAAATCGCTAATATTATCATTATGTATATAGAAGATTTGTTTACTTTCACTTTCTTCATCTTAATATCTTCTTCAAAGAAATTTATTTCTTTCATTCTATTCTCCCATCTTTATAATGTGCAAGTATTTGTAATTGTTAGTATCTCTTTTTTTAAGTGCATTTAGACTACCTAACTCAAACGTTTCAGTACCAATTATTGATTCAATATACTCTACATAATCTGGAACATCTAACATTTCACCTAGTAACAATAAATTTCTACTATTCTTTGTTTTATTACCGATTATACCTTTTATCTCTTTAAATACATCATTTACACTTTGCAAGTATTCCACTACTAAATCATTTCCATCAATGAAATTGAGATAGTCGTAAATACTTCTTGAGTATAAGTCCTCATATAGTTTTTCTTTCTCTGTATCAGTCAAATTGCTCTGTATTTTATAATATTTATAGTACTTAACTCTACTCATTTCAAGCAATACTAATTCAATTGAATAAAAATTTAATATAATTGCAAACTTTGTCCCATATAAGTTTTCTATTTTTTCTATATTATGTAGTAAAATATTTACATTTGGTTCCATGACTATTTTCGAATGATTTATATTTAAAAATATGTTGTATAATTTTTCTACTAATTTTTTTGACTGACAAAACACATTGATATTACCATGATTCTCCGAAAATTTTATTGTTTTTTCAATGGTGTTTATAGGTATTAAATCCTGAATTTGATATTTCAAGTATCCATTTAAATCATTTCCACTGATGTTCGACACATCTATATTCCTAACTATTAGATCACTATTAGAGTAGACTAAACATATATTATTCTTTCCATTCAATAAGTTCTTTTTAATAAGATATTTCAAGTGAACTATATCTGTTACATCTTCATGATTCATAACTGAATTAGGTAAATAAATATGTTTTATTTCATAATCTCCGCTAGTTTTTGAGATAATATTCATTGAGTTCATATGTAAGTCAATAGTAACTATGTTTTTATTGTTTTTTAACATTGTAATCTCCTTAAAGTATTGTGCAAACTATAAAGAAACTGATGTTTATAAAAGGAGCAAATGCTAATTTTGAGTCCTTATTTGCTTTTCTTAGCAGTAAAAACACCAGCGCTACAATTCCACCTAATATAAAACTAATCGATACAAAATAGTATAATTTCAAAGGAGTTAAGTTTAAAGCTAGGAGTGAAGATAATAATATATCTCCACTTCCAATAGCTTTATTAGAAATTGTGTATATGAAAAAATATATGGCACACGAAACACAAAAAGAAATAATGCCCTCATAATTTCTATTTACTAGCATAAATACTAAAGATATAATGCCAATATACATTAACATTGAGTCATAAATAAAAAGCTCTTCTATATCGATTAAAGATATTGATACAACTACTGGAAAAATAATTGTTAAGAATATCAATTCATTTCTATTATCTGAGAATAAAAAGACTATAGATAATAATACTCCCGATGCCAACTCAATGATAAAATGCTTTCTCCCTATTTTTGCATTACAATTTGAACATCTACCTTTCAAAAAAATGTAAGAAATGATCGGAATTTTTTCATACCATGAAATACTGTAATGACAATTTTCACAAAACGAGTTTGGAGTTACTATGCTAATATTTTCTCTAGTTCTATAAACTATGACATTACTGAAAGACCCTAGAATACTACCTAAAATAAAGCCCAGTAAACCCTTCAGAATCATTTTTCAGCTACCTTAGTCACTATCTTGCCATCCTTTACTTCAACTTCTCCTGGCTTGATTACAATAGCTCCATTTTCCGATTTAATATCCCACGTTTCACTTGCATCGATTTCTTTTGCTACTTTTGGTAATTCTTTTCCATCCAAATAGTTTTTTACTCCATTTGATAAATCACCAGTCTCATTACCATTTTCATTTAAGTATAATACTGCTGCACTTTTAATAGTTCTTACATTGGAATTGTGAGTTGCTGCTATTGCAGACAATTTTGCAGATTGGTATTGTGGTATTGCTAGTGCTGCCAACAACGCTATTATTCCAATTACTACGACTAATTCTAAAAGTGTGAAACCTTTCTTTTTACTTCTTTTCATTTAAATACCTCCATTAAACTAAATTTATTATTTTAAATGTGGGAAGCGCTATGGAAACCACTATATATCCCACAATTAAAGACAAGAAAATTATCATCAAAGGTTCAAATAATGAAATAAACCTTTTTGTATATCTATTAAAGTCATCTTCATAGTACTTACTTATTTCAGAAACTGTGTACTTTAGATTACCTGTTTTTTCACCTACATTTATCATGGAAAGAAAAATATTAGGGAATATCTTAATACTGCTCAATGCATTATACAAGCTCTCCCCTGACTCAATTAGTCTAGCTGTATTTTTCAATTCATTGGATATATGAGTATTGTCCACTGCATTTCTTATTACTTCCAAAGATGAAACTATATTTACATCACTTTCTATTAAAATATTCAAAAGCTTTGTAAAACGGGCAATTATAGATTTTTGGTAAAATTTACCTATTAATGGTAATCTTAATTTGCTCCTATCTACCAAAAGTTTTACTTTATTATTTTTCACTGTAGTTTTTATAACTATAACAATAATCAATGCTATTATAAGCAGTAATATATGATATTCTCTAAAAAAATTTGATATTGCGATTAGAGACTTAGTTGAATTAGGTAAATCTGAATAACCATTTTGAGATTCTGCGAACATACTTGTGAAAACTGGAAATACATTTCCCATAAGATATGCTATGACTACAAAAGTAGTACTTAGTAAAACTATTGGGTAAAATAATGCACTATTGATACTCTTTTTAAGTTTAATTTCATCATCTAAATAGTTTGCTAAAACATTTAGTGAATTTCCTAGTTCTCCAGTATTTTCTCCTACTTTTGCAATCTCAATGACACTCTTTGAAAAAATTTTAGTCTCTCTAAGGGATTGTGAGAAGTTCATCCCTAGTAAAATACTTTCTTTTATAGTAGTAATAATTTTTCTGCTATATGAGTTTTTTTCATTTTCCAATAAAATATCTAAAGACTTATCTAAATTTATACCTGAGAGCAATAAAATCGATAATTGCCTGACAAATAAACTCTGCCATTCTTTGCTTTCCCTTACAGAAAATCGTAGATTAAACGCCTTGTCTTTTCCACCTATTTCATGTATATCTAAAATCCTATATCCACTGTTTTTTAGTGATTTGATACAATTTTCTTCGTCGTCAAAAGTTCTTTTTATAAAAACTACTTTATTATCATAATCTAATGCCTTTATTTTATATTTCATCAAATTTCCTCTTTAGTTAATATGGAGTTTAATTCTTCAATAGTTGTAATACCTTCTCTAACAAGTTTTAAACCTTCATTATTTATGAAATTCATACCAGAACATTTAGCTATAGCTTCAATTTCATCACTTGAGAGATTACTATTTACAGCCTCTTTTATTTTTTGTGAAAATACCAACACTTCAAAAATTCCAATTCTGCCTTTATAACCATCTGAACATTCTTTGCAGCCAACAGCAGAGTATGAAAATAATTTTTCTCCATTATAGTATTTTGGAATTTTACTCATCACTTTACATTTTGGACAAAGCTTTCTAACTAGTCTTTGAGAGATAATTCCTATGATTCCATTTGAAATCATATAATTTTCAATACCCATATCTAAACGTCTGTATATCCCAGCAATTGCACTGTTCGTATGAATTGTAGAAAGTACTAGATGTCCTGTTATAGATGCTCTAATAGCTGTTTGTGCAGTTTCTTTACTCCTTAATTCACCTATTGAAATAATTGAAGGATCGCATCTTAGGATATGTTCAAGTGCACTTTCAAAACTTAAACCAATTCGACTATTGGTTTGTATTTGATTTATTCCTTCGATTTTATACTCAACAGGATCTTCAACAGTTATAATATTTGACCTTTCTGAATTCATTTCTTTTAATATCGTGTATATACTACTTGATTTCCCAGCCCCTGTAGGACCACAAAATAGAATTAATCCATGTGGTTCTTTGATTAAGTTCTTTACTTTTTCTAGATTGTCTCCATATAATCCTAAATCTTTCAAAGATTTAACCTTGTTATTATTGTCTAGAATTCTAATTACAATCTTTTCTCCATTGACAGTAGGAATACTAGCTATACGCATATCTATTTCTCGATTTTCGTATTCGAAACTAATTCTTCCATCTTGAGGTAGCCTTTTCTCAGAAATATCCATTTGACCTAGTATTTTTATTCTTACCGTTATTATTGGAAGCAAACCAATATCTAATCTGTCTATCTCATTTAATATGCCATCTACTCTCAATCGAACCCTTATATAACTTTTAAATGGATCAATATGTATATCTGAAGCACATCGTTTGATTGCTTTCTCCAATAGATTATTTAAATACTTAACTATTACTTTAAGATTTTCCGTATTGTCTAAATCATTTTCATCATAGTTTAATAACTCAAGAAATATGGAGTCTCGTTTGTTATTATTTTCTTCCTGGGTTTTAATTGTCTCATATAACTCTTTCGGGATTTTTAAAAATAATGGTCTCAAATTTGTAATCAATTCTATGTCTGAAATGATATTTAAATCCATATCATTGTAACCAATAAGGAATACTTCCAAATCATTGTGAAAAATTGGTATCAAACTATGCTTTTCTAGAAATTCGTTTTGAATTATCTCATAATTTGATTTATCTATTTCATATTTGATTAAATCTTCAATTTTGTCTAATCCTAATTTACTAAGAATAGAATCGTTCATTAAACAACCTCACTTTTCAATAAAATTATAACACTAGATTTTAAAAAATAAAGCCTTTTTTGCTGATATTATCAATCTTCACAGCATATCTAAAATTAACAATAAAAATAAAAAAGCCACCCTAAGGTGGCAGCAATATAATGCAATTTATTTGTTATACTTCGACTAGTACTTCTCCATCTCTCAATATTTCTTTTCCATCAACAACTATTGTCGGTTTAGTCATTATTACGTCATAATGACATGCTGCCTTCAGTTCTCCTCCTAGATTTATGCGCGTCCCTATTCCAATATGACAAGATCCAAATACTCCTTCATCTTCTAACATCAATCCAATAAATCTGCATTTAGGATTTAATCCTATTCCTAGTTCAGCTATATTATATACATTAGGATCGTTCATTGATGCTAAATTTTCTTCTAATCTCTTCGCTTGTGAACCGCCACTGATTTCAGTAATAAACCCATCTTTAACTTCTAATTCTATTTGTTCACTTAAAAGTCCTATTCCTATGTAAGGAACACTTGCATCAGCAACAATTTTACCTTGTGCAGTTCCTTCTATTGGCGAAACATTCGCTTCTATAGTGGGAGCTGTGGAAAATTGTCCTTCTTCTACCATACAATAAAGTGCATTGCCTCTTCTGCCTTTAGCATTAAATTTCAAATCTGTACCGAGTTGAGTTGTCAGATGAAATTCGCTACCTGCTTCTAAAATAGATGATATCTTTTTACAAAGAGGTGCTTGAATTTCAAAATCACACTCCATTCCACCATGTATCATCATATCTTCTGAAAATTGTGTAAGTACTAATCCCCTACTACCATTTGCTATAGCGTCTTTCACTGCATTAGTATGAGTTATTGACTTCCCAACTACAGAAAGGAATGCATCACTAGATTTCATTGCACTTGCTATAATTTCAGGTGGTTCAGAGCTATCGTATTCTCTAGGCATCATTATGCTAATCACAGGTTCTATATCTTTTCTAACTGCTGATGCGGCAATGACTTCAGCTATTGACAGTTTTTCTGGCTCAGTTACTATTAAAAGGCTCTCTCCTTTTTCCATGCCTAAATTTGTATCTATTATCTTATCTGCAATTTTTCCCATTAATATTTTTTTCATATTCATCCTCCTTTCTATATTCTATTTTATTCATCACTTTAGTGCAATACATTAAAGAATATAATTAAAGATTTTGAATCTTGAAAAACTACAGTACTATTATAACTTTCAAAATAATAATATCTAGCTCTAAAATATTAATATTTCCAATCCACCACAATTCTATTACATTGATATCCATTAACTGTTATTTAGTTATTCTAGTACTTAATGAACATTATTTTATCTGAAATTCTGCAATAAGGTTAGTGATTAGAGCTTATTCCTATATATTTTCACTTTCTTAAACGCATATTCAATCTTTGTTTTCCTGTTATTTAGAATACTATTCCTATATTTTTTTACTACACTTTTTAATAAAACTTAAATCTAAATCCCATTAATATCAAATTTTAAAGCTATTTAAATTATTGATAATATTTTACCGATTTTTGTTTTACTTTTATTATCTCTCTATGAATTATTGAGAATCATATAATAAAATTATTAACTCAAGTTAATTATTATCGTTTTCTTTAAGCATACTAATTGAAAAAAGCTTCACTTCATACTTTAATTTAATAAAAAAGACCTACATTTATAAAACGTAAGTCTTTGAAATACTAAACATTAAATCTAAATAGGATTACATCTCCATCTTTTACGATATATTCTTTACCTTCAGATCTAACTAGTCCTTTTTCTTTTGCCTTTGTCATTGTTCCACATTCTTTTAATGTTTCAAAGTCTATGGTTTCAGCTCTTATAAATCCTCTCTCAATATCAGAGTGAATTTTACTTGCTGCTTCTGGAGCCTTAGTTCCTTTGTTTATAGTCCAAGCTCTCGTTTCCATAGGACCTGTTGTTAAATAACTTATTAAACCCAATAGTGTATAACTAGATCTAATTAACTTATCTAAACCGGATTCACTTAGTCCTAATTCTTCCAAAAACATCTCTCTTTCTTCTTCATCTAGTTGAGATATTTCTGACTCTATTTCTGCACTTATTACAACTACTTCGGAATCTTCTTTAACTGCAAATTCTTTTACAGATTTAACGTATTCATTATCTTCGTTTAATTCATCTTCGCTTACATTGGCAACATATATGATTGATTTGCCACTAAGCAAGTTAAGTTCTGTGAACATTTTTTTCTCATCATCTGATATTTCCAATGATCTAGCAGACTTACCTTCTCCTAAATGATCTAATACTCTCTTAACCAATTCTAATTCCTTAAGAAATGTCTTATCACCTTTAGCAGATTTCTCTAATCTCTTTACTCGCTTCTCCAATACCTCTATATCTGAAAGTATCAGCTCCACATTTATTGTTTCAATATCTCTTAACGGATTAACTCCACCGCTAACATGAATTATATTGCTGTCTTCAAAACATCTTACCACATGTACTATAGCATCGACTTCTCTAATATGTGAAAGGAACTGATTCCCCAATCCTTCACCTTTGCTTGCACCTTCAACTAGTCCTGCTATATCATAAAATTCAACAGTTGCAGGTAATATTTTCTGTGATCCACTTATTCCTGCAAGTACTTCTAGTCTCTCATCTGGTACAGATACAACACCTATATTAGGCTCAATAGTCGCAAATGGATAGTTAGCCGCTTCAACTTTAGACTGAGTTATTGCATTAAATAATGTACTTTTACCAACATTTGGTAAACCTACTATTCCTAATTTCATATAATCTTCCTTCCTTAATTTCTACCATAGTATTATAACATATAATCTATATCATTTCATTTAATAAACATCTATTTAACTTGACTACAATCTATTATACTATAATTTTTCTTCTAGAGTATGTATTACTGGTCTTTTATAAGATTAAAACCTTGTTTTAAACATTTTCGTGTATCATAATCACATATCATATGCATAAATAATTTGATTGATATATGTCTTTTGTATTAAATTTCGATAAAATGGCTAAATCTAATGACAAAAACCAGTTTTTCTCGTATAATATATAGTTAGAGTTAATGAAATAATAATGAGGTGAGAATGTGGAAGTATTAAAGTTTACAAATATTAGCAAAAGTTATGGTTCAAACTCACTTAAAAATTTAAATTTATCTATAGATGAAGGCGAAATATTAGGTATCGTAGGTCCAAACAAATCATTTAAGTCTACATTGCTGAGAATGACTATGGATTTTGTAAGACCTTCTTCTGGGAACATTACAGTTTTTGATATGGATTCTAGAAAAAAGTCTAAAGAAATTAAAGAAGTGACTTCATTTGTCCCACAAGAAGTTTGGTTCCATGATGATATGAGACCAATTGCAATCTTTAAAAATACACTTAAGGTTCATAAATTTAAGAACAGAGAAGAATTATACGAGTTAATCGATTACTTTGAAATTGATATGAAGGGTAAAATAGGAGATATGACTCAAAACAACCGAAAGAAAATTGCTGTTGTTAATGCGCTTATTTCTAAACCTTCGTTGTTGCTTTTAGACGAACCTAGCTCAATTATAGATCCAGTTTTTAAGACTAGACTATATGATTTAGTTGCTGAAAGAAACAAAGAAGGTATGACTGCAGTAATAACCACTTCTAATATGAGAGAAGCTCAAAGTATCTGTAATAGAATTGCATATATCAATGAGGGAGAAATCATCGAAATAGAAGATCAAAGCACAAAGCTATCTAATGATAAGATTCTTAGATTCTATGACCAAGATGTTGATACTTCTGTTTTTGATAATATAGGAGCAAAATTGGTAAGAAGAGATGGCGAAACTGTATACTACTATAATCAAGATTTAAACGTATTAGCTAAAGCTATTTACGATACTAATCTGATTGATTATTCCGTTGAAGATTCTACATTAGATGATAAACTTACTGTTTTTCAAAGGGAGGCTGTAATCATTGAACATATTTAATTTTGAAATGAGATCTATAATAGGGCAAATGTTCATTTGGTTAATTGTACTTACTATACTTTTAGGAGTATTTATGGCATTTTTCCCTGCGTTACAAGATGAAAGCATGGAAGTAATAGTAAAAAGTGGCATTAATTCTATGCCCGAGTCCATGAGACAATTTATATTTCCATTTTCAGAAAACAATCTTAATGATATAGTTAAATACTCTGCTAATATCATTAAATTCTTGAATTTTTTCATAGCAATTTTTGCTATGTTGATGGGTTTAAACACTCTTGCTAAAGAACAGTCTGAAGGAACTATCGATTACTTGTATAGTCTTCCTAATTCAAGAGTAGACATAGTAACGATGAAATTAATCGCTAATACAATAGTGCTATTTATATTTAACTTGCTTATGGCTGGAATAACCGTTGGTATTATTGCTCTAATTGAAAAGAATATCAATATCAACTCTGTTATTATTACAATTTCACAAGTATATCTATACAGCTTTGTAATATCACTTGTGTTTATGTCTATTGGAATGTTTATTTCTTCTTTCCTAAAGACTACTTCAGCGAATAATACTGTTGCTACACTATTTGTTATAATTACAGTTATAGTTGGACTACTTAGATATTTTAGTAGCATCAATGTTCCAAACATAGTTTACATGCTTTCACCAATATATGTATTAAGCCCATTTAATGTCATCAGTGAAAATATTCCAATGACGAGCTTAATTATATATCTAGGCGTTTTTGTAGTGTCAAGTGCATTATCCTATGTAATTTATTTAAATAAAGATTTTAGATAATGTAAAACCAGAGCCTATGCTCTGGTTTTTTTATATAGTCTATTTTTCTAGATTACAATCTCTAAAATGCTCTTTCTTTACTTCCATTCTCATTGTCATATTAGGATCCACTATTTGACACACTCGCAAATCTCCTGCTATTGAAAGAAACATTCCTGCTTCATTAATTGAAAAGTCATTTTTTACCATAAGCAGTTTTGCCATCTTATGAACACAATCTTTTGAAGCTTCTTCCATCGTCGGTAATGATGACAGCATCATAATTTTATCTTCTGTTTCTATGATTGGTAAATCGTATTTAAAGTCTTTTACGACACTTACTTTAACTTCAACTTGCCCAGAAATTTCTACTCCTGCCCCATTTATTTCTCCGTCCCCCATTGCTGCATGCAAATCACCTATTGAAAGTAATCCACCTTCCACATTTACTGGTAAATATAGAGATACTCCTTCTTTAATATACTTACAATCCATATTTCCCCCATGAGAATATGGAGTTCCTGTTGGAATTGAGTCTTCACTTGGAGCTGTTCCTATTACGCCAATCATTGGATTTAATTTTACATCGATTCCCTTATAAGAAATCTTGTCACCCTCAATAGGAAATACAAAGGTTTCTTCTTTTTCTATGTACTCGCCTATTGCGCCTACACCTGGTGCTGCTATCGTCACTCCCTGAGGAGCAAGGCTAATTTTTACTATATCAACTTTAAGTGCATCTCCAACTTCTGCGCCTTCCACATAAAGAGGTCCAGTTGCTGGATTTATTCTAGTCCAATCTATAGATCCGATTAAGTCATTTTCTGTTTTTACCATCTCAGAAAAACAATCCAATGTTTCAAATACTACTGTGTCACCTGATTCAGCTTTTAATACACTTTCATTCTCTCTATTCATAGAAAATACAGATAAGTCTTTTTTAATAAACATCTAATTACCTCCTAATTTTTCATATTACTTAATACTATATCAGTTTAATGATAATATATAAAGCTTTATAGCCACAATAGCTCCTGATTGACTTTATTTTTACAATTTAATCGTATATAATTGATATGAAAACATTTTTATAGGAGTAATTATGAACAATTTTACTATCAACTCCAGAGAAGAAGCTTTGAAACTAATGAACATCGCTGTCTATGCTGGAAAACTATTATTGCGAAGTGGTTCAGAAATATATAGAATTGAAAAGTCCGTACAAGACATTTGCTCTTCTCATGCAAATATTGATTCTATAGAAGTTTTTTCAATGACTACAGCAATTTTTATAAGTATGAAATATCAAGGCGAAACCATAAGTGAAATGATTAGGGAAAGAGAGCCTAGCATTAATCTATCTTATGGTAAGAAAGTATCTAATTTCACATATGACTTTTGCACTAAAGATATTAGCTATGAAGATGCAATTGCTCAACTTGATGATATAAGTTCTATGAAAAACTACTCCCTTGCATTTAGATCTTTTGGTGCAGGTGTGACTAGTGCTTTTTTTAGTGTGATGTTTGGCGGTAATATAAATGACTTTATATCTGCACTATTTATAGGTTTTATCGTATTCTTTATTATTGGAACACCTAAAAAACTTAAATTCACATTTTTCGTAGATGACTTTTTAGCAGCATTTTTATCGTCGCTTTTAGCATTCTTTTCTATAAAGGCTGGATTTGGTCATAATATAGATATGATTATAATCGGTACTATTATGCCTTATGTCCCAGGAATCTCGCTTACTATTGGAGTTAGAGATGCAATGATGGGCGACTATGTTTCTGGTGTAATGGAAATTATTAAAGCTATATTCAAAGCTCTTGCCATTGCCATTGGCGTTGGTATAGTTCTTAGCATCTACATTAAGGGGTGATTATATGAAATACTATTTAATTCAATTTATTCTAGGATACTTTGCGACTATGAGTTTTTCATTTATTTATAATACACCTAAAAAAATGATCAATAGTGCCAGTGTCGTCGGCGGTTTGGGATGGATAATAAATAAATACATCTTTTTGCTCACTGGAAATATGCTTTTGCCAGGTTTTATTGCAGCTTTTGTAATAGGAAGTCTTTCAGAAATACTTGCGAGGAAAAAGTACACTCCTTCTATTACATTCTTCATTCCAGCAATAATACCTTTAGTTCCAGGAGCAGGAATGTATTACACCATGTATAATTTGATTTTACAAGACTATATTGCATTTGCACAAAAAGGAATCGAGACTTTTACTGTTGCACTTGCCATAGCAATGGGAATTTATCTTTCAACTTCCCTTTCAAATTCTATAAAAGGTCTTACTAAATAAAAAACTGTTGGTTAAAAAACCAACAGTTTTCTTTATAATATTCTTTCCATTCTGATTATTTCTTCTGTCTTAGACTCTGCTTTCTTATCTGCTAATTTAATAAATCCAAATGAAAGTGCCATTACTAACAGTCCTATTAAAGCACCGTATAAATTGTAATTAGCTACTCCATTTTTTTCTAAAATAGTAACTGCAGCTACTGTTCCTACGATTAGAAATAATAGTGGTACTCCATATATTAATAACAGATAACTTAGTACCAATGAAGCTTCAGTCTTCACTTCTACAAAGTCACCAACTTTTGCATTTAGTGTATTAGGTATAGTAATATATTCTGCTTTTACCTCACAACTTCCTCCGCAACTATTGCAGCTTCCACCACCACAAGCAGATACTCTCTTTACTTCCATTTCTGCCATATGACCTTCTACATTAGTAATATAACCTATTTGTTCCAAATTATCACACTCCTACAGAACTTTAATATGAACCTCTGCTAATTGTTCTTGAGATAAGCTGATTGGAGCATCTGTCAATAAATCAGTCGCTGATTGAGTCTTAGGAAACGCCATTACGTCTCTTATATTACCAGTTTCTGTAAATAACATGACCAATCTATCTAAACCGTATGCAATTCCTCCATGTGGTGGAACTCCATATTTAAATGCCTCTAATAAGAAACCAAACTGCTCTTCTGCCTGTTCTTTCGTAAATCCTAATTGAGTAAACATCTTGTTTTGAAGCTCTGAATTATTAATTCTTATACTTCCTCCACCCATCTCGTCTCCATTAATAACTATATCATAAGCCTTAGCTCTAACGCTACCTGGATCTGATTCTAATTTTTCTAAATCTTCGTCCATTGGTGAAGTAAAAGGATGATGTTTTGCTACATATCTTCCTGCTTCTTCATCATACTCTAGAAGTGGGAACTCTGTTATCCAAAGAACTTTATATTCATCAGCTTTTCTTAGTTCAAGAATATCAGCAACTTTATTTCTTAAATTGCCTAGTGAATCAAATACTACTTCATCTTTGTCAGCTACAATAAGAATTAAGTCTCCTTCTGCAGCATCCATAGCTGCAAATAATTCTTCAAATGCTTCATCAGAGAAGAACTTCTTAACTGGTGAACTAACACCTTCATCAGTCAGTTTAATCCATGCAAGTCCTTTTGCACCGTATGTTTTCACATATTCTTCCAGATTAGTGATATCTTTTCTAGTAAATTTATCTTGATATCCCTTGATGTTGATTGCTCTCACTGAGCCACCATTAGCAACTGCATCAGCGAATACTCTAAACTCTAAATCTTTTACTATTTCACTGATATTAACAAGCTCAAATCCAAATCTCAAATCTGGTTTATCCACACCAAATCTCTCCATCGCTTCACTATATGTCATTCTTTGCAATGGTAGTTCTATATCTATACCCTTAATATCTTTAAATAACTTCTTAATAAATTGCTCATTTATAGTCAGTACATCTTCTACATCAACAAAGCTCATTTCAACGTCTATCTGTGTAAATTCCGGTTGTCTGTTAGCTCTTAAATCCTCGTCTCTAAAACATTTTGCAATTTGATAATATCTATCCATTCCTGAAACCATCAATAATTGTTTCATAAGTTGTGGAGACTGTGGTAATGCATAGAATTTTCCTTCGTTTACTCTACTAGGTACTAAATAGTCTCTAGCTCCTTCAGGAGTAGGTTTAGTAAGTATTGGAGTTTCAATTTCAACAAATCTATTATCATGGAAAAAGTCTCGAGTCACTTTTGCTATTTCAGCTCTAGTAATTAATCTGTTTTGCATTGAAGGCTTTCTCAAGTCTAGCATTCTATATTTTAATCTCATGTTTTCAGAAACATTATCGCCATCTTTTACATATATTGGCGGAACTTCAGAAGTATCAAGAATTTTCATTTCACTAGCTTCTACTTCTATCATTCCTGATGGAATTTCTGTATTTACAGAAGATCTCATTCTAACTATACCTTTTACTGCTATTACAAATTCTGAACCTAGTTTTGTAGCTTTCTCAAAAACTTCTGGATTAGTAGTTTCATCAAATACAACTTGAGCTATCCCTGATATGTCTCTAATATCAACAAAGACTATGGAGCCTAAGTTTCTCTCTTTAGATACCCATCCCATAAGTGTTACTTCTTCGCCTATATTTGCCTCTCTAAGTTCACCTGCATAATTCGTTCTACGTAGGTTGCCCATTTTTTCTATCATCATTAACCCTCCTGAAAATAAAAATACCCCGTCCGACAAGGGACGAGGTTTATAATCTCGCGGTACCACCCTAATTAGGTATCCTCACTCAAAATTTTAACGCATTTCTGCGAACTATAGTTTGCTCCAAGACGTCTTCATAAAGTATAGCTATCGGCTTACACCACCCACCGACTCTCTAAAAACCATTGACTTTACTACTCTTTCCCATCATCGCTTATACCGACTATTATAAGATAAGATTGTTAAAGTGTCAAGCTTAACACACTCTATCTTTAATTGGGTCTAGTATTATCTTTCTAGTATCTTCATCTTTACCTTCTGCAAGAAATTCTAGTGCCATTCTTCCTGCTGGATCTATTCCTTGACAGCCTGCTAAAAGTAAAATATCTCCATCATTAACTTCGCTTAGAGCTTGTTTAACAGTTTCGTCTAATCTGTCATGGTAGTCAATTTCTATATCGGCTTCTCCCATAATCTTCATAAATATATCATATTCGTCACTACTAACTGTATCTTTCGGTCCAACTGTATCAACACTGCTTGTAGCAAGTATTCTATTTACTCCTAATTTCTTTAGCCAAATACACATTGCTTCTGCATTCTCACCATTAAGTGTAAGACCTCTATTTCCCCTTATTCCATAGACCATTTTTAAATTATTATAGTCCATATTCATCAGTGTGGAAAGTGTAACTTCTATATTTCTCATATTTGCAAAGTGATCATCTATAATTTTAAAATCATGATTATAAATCATCTCAAAACGTCTCTCAACGCCTCCAAACTTTTTAAGGCTTCTTACTATGACTTCACTATCTATTCCTCTTACAAGGCCAATTATGATTGCCACAACACTATTCATAACACTAGAGTAGCCTGCAATATTAAGTTGGACATTGAATTTCCCTTTTTTTATCGTTCTGTCCTTTAGTTCAATATCTCTATTTACAACAAAATCGTAATTTGCAATACCAGTAGATATGTCTAAATTCTCAATCCCAAAATCATAATCTTGATTATCAAGTGAGTAAGTCAATACTTTTGCCTTCGTTTCATTGACCAATGTACTGATTTTCTCTTCATCCATATTCAAAATAGCAACAGCATCTTCTTTGGCATTTCTAATTAAACTGGACTTACTTTCCCAATACTTTTCGAAACTTCCATGTTGGTCGATATGTTCTCTACTAAAATTATTAAAAGTAACTATATCATAGTTAATATTTCTAACTCTCAGTGATTCCATCCCTGAAGAAGAAACCTCCATTACAAGGTCTTTTATGCCATGTTCAATCATCCCACGCATATGTTTCTGCATTTCGACACTTTCTGGCGTTGTTAAGAGAGAAGGTATTAATACATCATCATAGGATATTTCAACAGTTCCTATAATACCAGTTTTAATTCCCGCTTCTCTTAATATTGCATTAGTCATAAAAGAAGTAGTTGTCTTTCCATTAGTAGCAGTTATACCAATTTTATACATTTCTTTTTCCGGATAATTATAAAATACTTGGGCAATATCAGCCATGGCTTCTCTTATATTGGAAAATTTAATTTGAAGGATATCATCTTCTGTGTATTCTTCAACCATTACTGCTACTGCACCTTTTTCTTTTGCTACTGAAATATATTTGTGCCCGTCAGTAACCAGTCCTTTTATTGCAATAAACATACTACCATCGACTACATCATCAGTGTGATAAGCTAGATTAGCTATATCTAAATTCAAATCTAGGTCTTTGTTACTACCTTCGTATTTAACTTCCTCTAATAGATTTTTTAATATCATTTAATTCCCATCCTTATTCTTTATTAGTTCCTCTTTACTATCGACATAAATTGAAAAATTATCGATATAGTACTTAATATCTTTCGGATTAAAATGCCTAACTAACTCTTTTGTATCTCTATCTATGAACTTACTTATACTACTTAGTCCAAGACCCAATACATCTCCGATATCTTCCATCATCAATATATTGTATATTGATTCCTTTCCACTTTTACAATAACCAATGTTCTCACCATTTCCCACTATTCTCTTTTGTCTATAAAGATAGTATGGGTAATAACCATTGGAAAGCGCAAATTTTTTTGTCACTTTATCTATTTTATCATAATCTACATACACTTTACTATTGTTTTCTTCTAAAGCAGACCCTTTTTTGATAGCCAATGAATGAACTGTCAAATTATCAGGACTAAGTTCTTTTATCTCTTTCAGTGAATACAACACATCTTCTTCAGATTCATCGTTCAGTCCTATAATTAAGTCCATATTAATTGAGTCGAATTCATACTCTAAAGCCAAATTATATTTCTCTATAATATCACTGGCGCTGTGTTGTCTTCCTATTGCCTTTAAGGTCTTGTCATTAAAGCTTTGTGGATTTATGCTAATCCTATCTACAGACTTTGATTTCAACATCTGTAATAGCTCCCTATTTATAGTATCTGGTCTACCTATTTCTACAGTAAACTCTTTACTTTTACCAAATACTCTATTTACAGAGTCTATGATTTTTTCCAATTGAAATACTGGAATAGCCGATGGAGTACCACCGCCAATATATATGGTCTCTGGATATGTTTTATATAACCGCCCAAAGTGTTCTATTTCCATTATTAAGGTATCAACGTAAGCACTTACCAATTCATCATTTGGCATATAAGTCTTATAAGAACAATAATTACATTTTGAAGGGCAGAAAGGTATATCTATATATACAGAATAGGTATCATCATTTAAATTCTTTAACACATCTATTTGTCTATTTATAATATCTATTGCTAAGACTATTGAGTCATAACTAAACAAGTATTCATTTTTCAGTAGTTCTATTAATTCGTCATGACTATAGTCCTTCATCATATTTCTTATTAATTTCAACGGTCTTATTCCAGTCAAAATTCCCCAAGGTAATTCTTTACCTGTTTTTTTGCTCAACAATTGATATATATGATGTTTTATTTGATTTTTGAAATTATTACTGAAAATACTTTTATCTATAACAATCTCATCAAAATAATTCCTATCATCACCTAATATCTCTAAAGAAAAAATATCGTTAGACAATGAGTAATTTACTGTTGTTTCACTATTTAATTCCTCATACAAGAAAACTCGGCTTAATTCAAAATAGTCGAGTTTCCAAATAAATCCTTCTGTATTTACTTTCATACTAATCCTTTTAAATATGGATTTATGACCCTTTCTTTTCCTATTGTGGAAGAAGGTCCATGTCCTGGATATACGATGATTTCATCTTTTAGTGGAAGAATTTTAGAATGGATGGAATTTATAATCTCATTATAATCTCCACCGATTAAATCCGTTCTGCCAATGCTTCCATTAAACAGTGTGTCTCCAGTTATCAATTCATTACCAAATAACAAGCATATACATCCCTCAGAATGACCTGGCGTATGAATAACTCCTATTTCTTCGTCACCTAATTTAATGATGTCACCATCATTTAATTTTTCGTCTGCAATTATGGAAATGTCATATCCAAATATCATACTGCTCATATTAAGTGCCGGTGTTTCTAATCTCAGTGCGTCATCTGAATGAATTAACAGTTTAACATCTGGATAGTTATCAATAATTTCTTTGACTGCTCCAATATGGTCACCATGAGCATGAGTCAGTACAATATACTTTAGTTTTCCATTTATGCTCTTTAATACATTTTCGATGACTTTATAATCTGCTCCTGGGTCAACTATTAGCATTTCATTAGATTTTTTATCATGAATCACATAGCAATTCGTTTGTAATTGTCCTACTTCAATCTTTGTAACTTCCATTTAATCCTCCTAAAAAAGTTTGCTACTATCAAGCAAAATTGTAACTGGTCCATCATTTACTAATTCTACTTTCATATCTGCTCCAAATATACCCGTTTCGGTCTTTATATCATCAGAAATCGCTTTTTCAATAAATGAATTATACATATTTTCAGCTTTTTCACCTTTTGCAGCCTTAGTAAAAGATGGTCTTTTCCCTTTTCTTACATCACCATACAGTGTAAATTGTGATACTATTAAAAGTTCTCCATCTACATCTTTTAAACTTAAATTCATTAAATCATTTTCATCAGTGAAAATTCTAAGTCCAATTACTTTATTATATATATATTCTAGATCTTTATCTTCATCTTCTTCACAAACGCCTAAAAACAGAAGCAAACCATTGGATATTTCTCCAACGGTTTTGTCATCTACTATAACGCTTGCGTTCATCACTCTTTGAACAACTGCTCTCATTTTCTTCTCCTATGATGTTACTCTATATATTTCTAATACACCTTTTACGCTTCTAAGTCTTTCTATTAGTCTTTCCAGTTCCTCACTGTCGTGTATCTCTAAAACTATGGTTATATTCGCTATCTTATCCTTATCAGACCTAGCATTTATTCCTGTTAAAGGAATTTTAGAGTTACTGATTCTATTGGTAATATCTGCCAATAATGCTCCTCTATCTATGGCTTTAATGGCAATTTCAGCAGGATAAGATGAATTATCTGCATTGTCCCATTCCACTTCTAAAAATCTGGATCTGTCAGTCTCTTGATTTATATTTGGACAGTCAGCTCTATGAATAGAAACGCCTCTACCCATTGTTACAAAGCCAATTATTGGATCATTTGGCACAGGAGTACAACATTTTGCAAATCTTATCTTAATATTGTCTACACCCTTTATTATTACTCCTAGAGAGTCATCTCTTTTCTTTTTCTTTACTACTTTTACTTCTTCAACTTTTAAATCTTCAGGTTTATTCTCTTCAAGATATTTTTCCACTAATCTTCCAATAACTTGATTAGGAGTTATATTACCATATCCTACCCCTGCATATAAATCATTTATAGAACTATTGCCATATTTATCAGCTATTGGTTGTAACCATTTATCTACTAAAAGTTTATTAGGTTGATATTTAAGTTTTTTAATCTCTCTCTCTAATATCTCTTGACCAATTTCTATGTTTTTATCTTTATCTCTTACTTTAAAATACTGTCTAATCTTATTCTTAGCTTGAGAAGTCTTTACGATTTTCAACCAGTCACGACTTGGTGTACTGTTTGGATTAGTTATGATTTCAACTATATTTCCATTCTTTAATTGGTAGTTTAGTGGTACAATTCTACCATTTACTTTGCTTCCCACACAAGTATTACCTACTTGAGAGTGAATTCTATAGGCAAAGTCGATAGGGGTTGAACCTTCTGCTAAACTTATGACTTCTCCAGTTGGAGTAAATACAAAAACTTCATCAGTAAAGAAGTCAATTTTCAATGTTTCCATAAATTCAGTTGGATTATTAGAATCTTTTTGCCATTCTAATAACTGACGAATCCATGTTAGATTGTCGCCTTCTACGTTATTTGGCGAAGTGTCGCCTTGTTTGTATTTCCAGTGAGCAGCTATACCGTATTCAGCAGTTCTATGCATCTCATGAGTTCTTATTTGAACCTCAAAAATCTCTCCATTTGAATCTATAACAGTCGTATGAAGTGATTGATACATATTTGGTTTAGGCATTGCAATATAGTCTTTAAAGCGACCCGGTATAGGTTTCCATAGTGTATGGACTACTCCCAAAGCTCCATAGCAATCTTTAATATCATCAACTAATATTCTTATGGCACTTAAGTCATATATTTCATCAAATGCTTTGCCTTGTATATGCATTTTTTTGTATATTGAGTAAAGATTCTTTGGTCTACCGTTTATTTCACCTTGTATGCCTACTTTTAATAGATTTACTTGTAATTCTTCTATTATTGCATCTATTAACTCTTCCCTTTCAGCTCTTCTCTTATTAACTTTATTTACTAAATCATAGAATTTTTCAGGTTCCATATATCTAAGGGAAAGATCTTCTAATTCCCATTTAATCTTGGATATCCCTAATCTATGAGCAAGAGGGGCATAAATTTCTATGGTTTCAATAGCTTTTTCTTTTTTCTTCGCATCGGTCATATACTCTAAAGTACGCATATTATGAAGTCTATCTGCCAATTTCACAATGATGACTCTAATGTCTTTGGCCATTGCTAGTACCATTTTACGTAGATTTTCTGCTTGTTTTTCTTCTTTACTCTGATATTTCAATTTTTTAAGTTTAGTGACTCCATCTACTAAATCAGCTATATCTTCACCAAACTCTTTTTTAACATCATCATAAGTTATATCCGTATCTTCAATTACGTCATGAAGTAATCCTGCAACAATCGTTGGGACATCCATATTTAATTCAGTTAATATAAGTGCAACATGGAAAGGATGAACCACATACGGCTCACCAGAACTTCTAAATTGTCCTTCATGGGAATCTATTGCCAATTGAAGTCCTTTTCTTACTAAGTCCAATTCAACATTTGGATTGTAAGAATGAATTCTACTGGCTAATTCATCATACATTTGGTCCACATCCACCTCATTTATAACTGGCAGACTATTGTGTTCAACCGGTATTAAACTATTAAGAATATCATCATCTATTTTATTTTCTGTATTAGTATTGATCATATCTTTAGTCATTTTTGCCTCCTCCTCTCATATAAATTTATCTATAATTGCTAATATTCAATTGAATGCTGGTATTTCCATTAAATTCATTTAAATTTGCTGAATATACAATATCCATTTCTATTTTGTCAGTAGAACTCTCAAATAATTTGTTTACTTCATAATCCCCAAATTTATTTTTGATATACCCAGTAAACTGTTCTATGTCTCCAAAGAATATCCCTTGATAGTTCTCGCCGTTTTGTTCTAAATTAAGTTTCAATACATTCTTGTTTTTGCCAAGTATTTTGCCTTGAGTTAGTTTTACTTTTTTTGCTCCAAATATTGGTCTAGGATTTCCCTTACCAAAAGGTTCCATTTTGTTTAAAAGCTCTATTAAATCGTAGTTTATATAGTCAATTGGAAGCCCCAAATCTATATATACTTTTTTTACTAGTTCATCATTAACTGGGTGCCAATTACTATTAAGAGCAAATCTCAATTTGTCAATATTGGATTCATCTAAAGACAATCCCGCAGCTAAAGTGTGTCCACCAAATGAAGCAAGTAAATTACTTACTTTCATCAGTTCTTCATGTATATTATAGCCTTCTATGCTCCTTGCAGATCCTTTAACTCTGTCTTTACCCTTAGTTAGTATAATCGTAGGTCTGTAGTATTTATCTTTTATCTTGCCAGCTATTATACCTGCAACACTTTCATGGATAGTAGGTTCATATAGCACTAATACCTTTTCTTTGTTTATATCTAGTCTCTGCGCCTGTGCATCTACTAATCTAAGTCCATCTTCAGTCATTGATATCCTTTCAGTATTAAGGCTTCTTAGTTGTCTAGCCAATGAAATAGCTTTATTCATATCATTACACATCAAAAGTTCCAGTGCAATTTGAGCACTAGAAATCCTACCTGAAGCATTTATTGAAGGCCCAATAACAAAACCGATATGATACACATCTATGGTTTTATCACCTATTTGTGACTCCTCAATCAATGCTTTAAGACCTATATTTACAGTGTTATTTATTAGTTCTAATCCATATTTTACTATGTCTCTATTTTCGCCAGTTAAATCCATTACATCGCATATTGTCGCAATGGCAGCAAATTCTAAATAGTCTCTCACTATTTCACTTTCATCTATCCCAAGTTCAAGAGCAATGTATTCTACCAATTTGTATGCAACCGCTGCGCCGCATAATTCTTTAAACGGATACATATCACCTATTTGTTTAGGGTTTATTACTGCATCA
Organism: Tissierellia bacterium; assembly: GCA_012728335.1. Lineage (GTDB taxonomy): Bacteria > Bacillota > Clostridia > Tissierellales > Peptoniphilaceae > JAAYFG01. The sequence goes on from JAAYFG010000013.1 coordinate 23,340, forward strand.
GCATCAGGTACAGAAAAGTGTTTGTCATCATTTATAATTTCAAATGGTATATCGTGATGATCTGTTACAATGATTTCAATTCCATTTTCCACAGCAAAAGCTACTGCATCAAAAGCTGAAATACCATTATCACATGTAATAATCAGTCCAATTTCATCTTCTATTGCCTTTTGAACTATATTTACATTGATTCCGTAACCATCTTCTACTCTATCTGGAATGTAGTAATCAACGATACCGCCATTTTTTCTAAGAAAACTGGTGAGTATATATGAACTCATTACTCCATCTACATCATAATCCCCAACAATTCGTATTTTAGTCTTTTGTTCTATTGCATTTAATACTATATCTGCTGCAATATCGATATCATTTAATAAAGAACTATCATTTAAATTTTTTAATGATGGATTAAGATATCTTTCAACTTCTGACTCTTCAACAATGTCTCTATTTGCAATTACTCTATATAAAATTTTTTCGTCTTTAGAACTCACATCTTCAAATAAATTTGCAGATGCACTTTTAATTAGCCACTTTTCCATTAAATCTTCCTTTATTTAGACATACATATTTATATTTATTCAAATTAATTCTTTAAGTTTTATACGTTTATGGACTAGAGATTAATCTAGTCCATAAAAATAATATATTATGTTATTATACCACAATTTCGCCATTCTGCCAATTTTCATAGACTATTGTTATAAAATACTCTAAGACTTATTAAAACTACTCAATCAGTCGACTATAACTTCATTTCTTCAGGTAAATCTGCTATATAATAAAGGTATATTAACTCAAAAATCTGTTCATTATCTCTACGATAATATTTAGTCCTAATATGTATATATTAGTATAGAATACCATATTTAAACCTAAAACAAAAGAGTGAGATTTCTCTCACTCTAAGCATCTTTTGCTATTATTTCCTTTACTTTCATCAGTCTTACTATAGTTGATCTTTCATTTTCATCTAATTTCATTCTGATGTATTTAATAGTTTCTTCCAAATCTGGAATAGTCCTATATTCTAAAGCATTTACTCTTCTCCTAGTCTGCTCAATTTCGTTTGCCATCAATTGACAAGCTTTTTCAATTTGAGCGAGCTCTAGAAGTTTATCCATGATATCATCAAGTCTTGTAATAGCTTCATCTAAATCTGCTGAAGTCTGTGCATAACCATAAGGGAACAGTCCTCCCTCTTCACACATTGAAGAACGTTTAAATTCCATTACTGGTATATCAACACTCATTACGTTTTTCTTTTTAATATCTAAAAATATTTCCTCTTTTGGAACTATAACTGCTGCTTCCAAAAATTTAGGATTTGTAACTGCACTGGCCATAAAAAAGTCTCCAAAGGAATCGCTTAATTCTACCTCGACTTCTTCACGTAGCACTTTATTTTTCCGAATTAACTCAATAAATCGTCTCATCAATTCGTCTTGTTTATCCTTTAAAAGTTTATGGCCTCTAGTCGCAGTAGCTAATCTCGTCTTCAAGTTTGAAAGTTGAATACGAGTAGGATTTACGTCTAATCTTGCCATAGACTAATCATTCCCTTCTTCAGGACTTCCTAAATACTTATCAATAAGTTTTTCATCGATTCTCTTAAGTTCAGTTCTAGGAATTTCACTTAATAGTTTCCAACCTAAATCAAGAGTTTCAAATATTGTTCTATTATTGTGGTATCCTTGGTTCGCATACTCTCTATCGAAACTTTCTGCAAATTTAGCAAATGCTTTATCTGCTCTCGATAGTGCACTCTCACCAAGAATAGTTGCCAATTCTCTAGCTTCTCTACCGGAAGTGTATGCAGCATATATTTGGTTCATTGTATCTGCATGGTCTTCTCTAGTTTTTTCAGCCCCTATACCTTTGTCTTTCAGCCTTGAAAGTGAAGGTGCTATATCTATTGGAGGAGCTATTGCATTTTTATACATATCCCTTGAAAGTATTATCTGACCCTCTGTTATATAT
>JAAYFG010000124.1 GCA_012728335.1 Tissierellia bacterium
GCTCTATACTCTGTTCATCTCCAATATCTGCATATACATTGTCATATACTGCAATTTCAGATCCATAATCTGCTGGTATAAACAGTCCTGCCTGTGCCATTAATGTAAGTAATCCTATCGTTTTAAGAGTTACAGTTTTACCACCGGTATTAGGTCCAGTAACGACTAAAGTCGTAAATTCATCTCCCAAGTAAATATCAATAGGAACTACTTTTTCTACTTGAAGAAGCGGATGTCTACCTTTTTTTATGTTTGTGTATCCTCTGTCATTAAGTGTTGGTTTTACTCCATTCATATTCATAGCAAGTTTTCCCTTTGCAAATGCAAAGTCCAATTCTTTAAGAATAAATTCATTCGCACCTATTTCATATGAATGTTCTGCCACTAAATTAGAGAGTTCTCGAAGTATTTTTTCTATTTCTTCTCGCTCTTCTATCATCAGTTTCTTAATATCATTATTCAGTTCTACCACTGCCATTGGCTCAACGAATAATGTTGCTCCAGAGGAGCTAGTATCGTGGATTAGTCCAGGAATATTTGCTCTATTCTCTTGCTTCACAGGAACTACATATCGTCCTTCACGCATGGTTACTAAACTATCTTGTAGATATTTTTTGTTGTCACTTGAATTCACTATGGAATCAAGCTTTGTTTTAACTGAGTTTTGTTTTTGAGTAATTTGTCTCCTTATGTTTCTAAGAGCCACTGAAGCATTATCAGAAATTTCATCTTCTGAAACTATTGCATTATTTATTGCATTTTCAATGGTTGGAAATACATTTAGCGATTCAATTCTTCCAAATATTATTGGATATTCACTGTTAACATCGCTTTTAAGCGTTTCTTCCATATATTTTTTCAAAGCCTTAGAAACTCTTAAACTTTCACTAATTTTCAGAAGTCCTCCTGGAGACAATACTCCTCCCATTTCCACTCTCTTAGTTTCCATAAGAATAGGCTTTATCCCAAATAATGGTGGATTTCCTCTTTTTATAATTAAAGTAAAGGCTTCATCTGTTTCTTCTATATTCTCTTTTATTTCATCTATATCTGTAATAGGTTTAAGTTCAGCTGCATATTCTCTGCCTAAATTAGACGCAGCCATTTCCATTAGTCTATTTACAATTTTGTCATATTCTAATGTCTTAAGTGATTTTTCGTACATCTTTCACCTCGGTTATTCAATTCCTCTAAAATAGTGACCTTTAGTAATATTAGTATATTTGGATTTCAATAGATCTTTGAGTTCATAAATCTCATCTCTTGATGCTAATCCATTTATACATTCATAAAAAGTATTTTGAATTTCACTAATTGGTTCATCGTCTCTAGTAAATACTAATTTTATATAGTCTACTCCATTTTTTGAGAAATCTTCTATATTTTCTATCATGCAAATAGGATAAGAATTGTAAATAAGAGTTTGACTGTTATTTCTTCGAAGCATAAAATCAATTTCCTTAGCATCTCTTAAATAATAGTCTTTTCTGTATTCACATGTGCTGCATCTACTGTCGTCTATACAACCTTTTAATGCTGACATCGGACAGTACTTCATAGTCATTACAGTGGTAAAGCCATATCCTACCGCTTCACTTAATAGTTTCCCAGTACCTAATGATACAATATCAGCTATTTGAGCAAAAGTCAGTTCTGGAGAAAATGAAAAGCTATTTACACCTATTTTCTCTAAGCTTTCAACTGCTCTATAGTTAAATACATTTATCCCATCATCTGCATGAATTTCATAATTGTCTATATATCTATTTATAGTTCCCAGATTATTAGCATTAATTTTTTTAATAGTGTCAATTTTTGACAATACTCTATCCAATTTTTCATAATCTGTACTATACATAATTCTATCTGGTTTAAAAAACACTTCTATATTCTTGTTATCAGTGTTTATAATATCTTCTAACACATTATCCAAATAAGAGAAATATATCCTATCTATTTTATCTAAATTTAGTTGCAGAAACTGTTCATGACTATTTACCTCAATAGATAACATAGGTTTTCTATTCCTTATGCTTGTTCGTCTATTCTTAACATAGGCATTTACATCTTCTAAATTGTTTTTAGAACGACTCTCGTATTCAATAAAATGTCTATTTAAATCTTCTATAATTTGTCTTCTCAGAGAGTTTATTATACTTACAGGCAAGAAAATATTATCGTCTACAGTAATTTCCAAGTTGTTTAATCTGTAATTTGTTCCACCTAATTTAGAAATCTGATCAACGATTTTCTCCCTTGTCATAGGGGCATTTTTACTTTGTTCTATTATTTCATCTGTAGTTTTCTCTACTGAAACTCCATTGGCTATACCAACTAATTTCCCATAACTTCCAAGCTTAAACTCTCCAAACAAATCTAATTCAATGAATTTATTTTCTCGACTAAATGAATTTCTAGCTTTTTCATTTAACTTCATATCAGAAGTTTTTCTAACTACTGAATCTATAACTGCTTTTTCTTCAAGATAGAACTCCACAGTGTCTCCTGCTTTAGCATTTATATCAGATAAAAATCCTCTACTAGCTTCATCTACTGTTTGTATTTCCACTCCGTCTCCGACATTAAGGACACCACTTAACTTTACAGTTACTTTGTTTTTTCCGTTTTTTAGTACTTTTCCAAGAGCAATTCCCCTATTATTAGGTCTTTCTGTATTGATGTAATCTTTTCCAAACTCTCCAAATGTCAGACCTTGAGTAAATCCTCTATTGAAAATTTGTTCTACGTCTTCCTTTTGTTTAGAGTTAAGATTTTTATCTATAGCGCTTCTATATGCGCTAGTAACCGTAGCAACATATTCTGGTCGTTTCATACGACCTTCTATTTTTAATGAATGAACTCCTGCATCAATAAGTCTATCAATATTATCCAATGTATTTAAATCCCTTGGGCTTAGATAATATTTCGTGTCAGTACTTTTTACTATATTGCCATTTTGTCCTACAATATCATATGCTTTTCTACAAGGCTGAGCACAGCGTCCACGATTACCTGATCTTCCACCTATCATACTACTCATTAAACACTGACCTGAAAAAGAAACACATAGTGCTCCATGGGCAAATACTTCAATTTCAAGTTCTGTGTTTTTTGTGATCTTTTCAATCTCTTCAATAGGTGTTTCTCTAGCTAATACGGCTCTGGAAAAACCAATTTTCTCAAGTAACTTTGCTCCATCTAAATTATTAATAGTCATTTGAGTACTTCCATGGAGTGGTAAATCTGGAAATACTTCATGAATTGATTTAGCAAGCCCTAAGTCCTGTATAATAATTCCATCTACATCTATGTCATATAGATATGCAATATACTTTAAAGCATCATTAACTTCTTTTGAATCCAATATTGTATTTACTGTAACATATACATTTACATTTCTTAAATGTGCATAATCAACTGCTCTTTTCAATTCTTCTTCATCAAAATTTGCAGCACTAGCTCTAGCACTAAAACTCTTACCTCCAAGGTAGACAGCGTTACATCCATTTTGGACTGCAGCAATCAAACTTTCGAAGCTGCCTACCGGAGATAGTAGTTCAATTGTTTTTTCTCTATTTGTCATCTGTTTTTGATTCTTTCCTCAATATTTCTATTTCTTTCTTTAATTGGACAATTTCAGTTTCTAAATCATATTTATCATTTTGTAATTTCTTATTGTCCTCTTTAACTTCTTCTAATTCATCAAACTTCTCTTTTGTAGTTTCTTCAAGTCTCTTTAACTTACCATAGACTTCTTTGTGTTTCTTTACTTCATCAGATAGTTTTTGAGTCACAAATATATCATTTTCTTTATATTTGTTGATATCTTCTTCATAAGATAAGACTTTCTTTTCTGCTTCTTCGAGTTTGTCTACTGTTTCTTCATACTCTGCAAGTTTTTTATGGTTTTCATCACCATTTAGTCCTGCTGCGATTCTCTTACCCCTATCTTTTTCTCTTTCTAATTCATCAGATAGATTAACAGCAGTAAGCACAGCTATCTCAAACTGGTTCAATTTAGCATTTATGCTAGCAATAAATTTCATCCTCGCATCAATATCGTTTGCAATATCTTTTATGTACTTCTCGCTTTCAAATCCTACAATAGTGAAATTATATCCTCTTATTTTCACCTTGACCTTATTCTTTGTAGTCATCTCAATTCTCCTCTCAAAAACATAATAGAGGTAGACCATAGTCTACCCCTATTTAGCTACGTAATACAGCGTTTAGCTCTTTTTGAAGTTTTTCTATGATCTTCTCTGTTATTTCATTTATCTCACTATCTACTAACGTCCTATCTGGAGCTCTAAATGTTAGACTAAAAGCAACACTTTTCTTTCCTTCACCGATCTGATCTCCAGTATAGATATCAAAAACATTGAAGTTCTCTAACAGTTCTCCACTACATTCCAAAGCTATATCCTTAACATTTGAAAGTAGAATATCGCTATCTAATAC
>JAAYFG010000125.1 GCA_012728335.1 Tissierellia bacterium
ATTCCTTCCATATATATAACCTCCTACCTATTCGTCTTTTGCAACTCTAATTCTTGGATCTACTACTCCATATAAAATATCTACTACCAACTGAGAGAATACAAATAATGCTGCATAAAATATAGTAGTTCCTATTATCATGGTATAATCCCTATCATTAATAGAACTTATATAATAAAATCCAAGACCAGGTATTCCAAATATTTTTTCTATTACAAAAGATCCTGTAAAAATACCAGCAATTTGTGGTCCTAATATTGTAATAGCAGGAAGTATTGCATTTCTTACCACATGTTTTCTAACTACATTAAAAGAGCTAACCCCTTTGGCTTGAGCCGTTAATATATAATCTTGATTTATTACCTCTAATACATTAGAACGCATATATCTTGCATAGGTAGCTATGGAACCAAAGCTCATTGCAATAGTCGGAAGGATTGTATGTTTAAAACTTCCCCAACCTGTTGTTGGTAGTAATTCAAATTTAACTGTGAAGAAATATTGCAATAAAGCTGCAATTATAAACATTGGTACTGTAACTCCTAATATAGCAATAAACATAATAAGATAATCGGGCCATCTATTCCTATTAAGAGCTGCTACAATCCCAAGAACAATGCCTATAGAAACACCTACCACCAAAGCTTGCATCCCAAGCCTTCCTGATATTTTAGCATGTTTAGATATAGTATCAGCAACTGATCTTCCTGGATATCTTAGTGATTCCCCCAGATTTCCTTCAGTAATTGCGTTCTTTAAAAATGTCTTATATTGGACTATAACTGGCTTATCTAAACCATATTTTGCATAATAATTTTCTCTAATCTGATCTGGTAATTTCTTAGCCATATGCGCTAATGGATCACCAGGTATATTGTGCATTAAAAAAAAAGTTATAGTGGTTATTATAAATAGTGATAAAAACATATGTCCCAATCGTTTTAAAATATACTTGAACATTTTAAACCTCCTTATCAATAAGGTTTCATAATATAGCAGTTTGTAAATAAATTTACAAACTGCTATATATTAATTTATTTATAAATTATCTCTTCCTTGTGTATATACATATTTATATCCTTCAGTACTAAATGGGGTAATGCCTAAATTTTTGACATATTTATAGGTAAATACATTACTTCTAGGATATACTGTTGGTGCCAATACTGCTTCATCATACAACAATATTTTTTCTGCTTCTTTGAAATATTCTAAACGTTTGTCATTGTCCATTTCAGTAGCTGCTAAATCTATAAGTTCATCATATTTTTCATTGACCCAGCCAGTTCCTATAGCATTTGCATCCGATTTTAACAAACTTAACATACACATTGGGTCATTATATTCAGCACCCCATGCCATATATCCTATTTGTACATTACCTTCTTCTACAGCAGCATTAAATATTGGCCATTCAAGAGTTTCTATTTCAATATTAACTCCTAATGTTTTACTATACATTTCCTGTAAATATTCCCCATAAGTTCTAAACCATTGATCTGTACTACCAAAGGAAATTTTTACTGTTAATTTGGAAGGATCTGGATCCATTCCTAACTCTTCTAAACCTTCACTTAAAAGTGCTTTAGCATCTGAATTTTCTTTTATTAGTTTTTCA
>JAAYFG010000014.1 GCA_012728335.1 Tissierellia bacterium
AAAAAAACTGTGCCGTCATAAACGTCTATGCAGAAGATCCTGAATTGCTAAAAGACGTAGATACAGAAAAAATAATAGCAGCTCAAAAAAGTGCATCTGTAGCGCAAAAAGATAATAGAAAATATACTATGAACGATATCGTATCTTGGTGTGTAGTTTCAATCCCTACAAAGGGATGGGCTAAACGAGTTTTTCCAGATATTTCAGAAGAAGAAGCAGTAGAAAAACTTTGGGAGCTAATTTTCCATACTACTAGAGCAGATTTGGAAAATCCTATTAAAGAGTGGGAAAATCACGTTAATGAGATGGATAAACACGCACAGTTCTTAAATGAAAAGCAGTTTAAATACTTACATTACACAAACTCACTAGGTACGGATTTAATGGTTGAATTGCCTAAAAATCATATTTGGGTAAGTGCTGGAAGCAAAAACTCTCAAGGAGTTACCTTCATTGCAAATATACCTACTGAAGAAGTATTTACAATGCCTAAAAAAGATGGAGTAAACGGAGTTCTATACTCAACTAAACCTCTTAATTATGGCGGAAATACAATTAATGATATGAATTTCAAATTTGTTGATGGAAAAGTAGTAGAATATGATGCTAAGACAGGAAAAGAACATCTTGATATCATGTTTGATATGGATGAGAATGGAAAATACCTTGGAGAAGTTGCACTCGTTCCATATGATAGCCCTATTTCAAATTCAAATGTTGTATTTATAAACACATTATTTGACGAAAATGCATCATGCCATTTTGCCTTTGGTAAAGCATATCCTACGAATATTAAAGGTGGAACTGAAATGAGTCCAGAAGAACTTGAGGCGGCAGGAGTTAATGATTCCCTTATACATGAAGATTTTATGGTTGGGTCTAATGACTTAAGCATTGTTGGAATCACTGAAAACGAAGACAAGGTCCAAATATTTAAAGATGGAAACTGGGCAATATAAATTCTAGCGAGGTGTTTAGAATGGAGAACATCAATAGGGATTATTATAAAGATTTTCTGGAATTAACATTGGAAGTAAAAGAAATCCCCTTATTCCCTAACTTCACCAGAGAAGGAAATAGGGGAATTATCATAATAAAAAATTCAAAACGTCATGCGATAGACCAATACTGTCTAGAGATACTAGAATCCATAAATTGGTCAACATCTAAATACGGTATTGTTTACAAGATACAGTTGAATTATGATGCTGAAAACTCTATTACATCAATATCAATAATTATCGACGATTATGATACACTAAATAATAAATATAGCGAATTCTATGATAATTAGAAAAATCCTCTATGGTAAATATGTCCATAGAGGATTTTTTATTCTATATCTTCTTTAAAAACTCGGATTTCAATTCCATATTCCCGAATCCAGGAATTTTACAATCAACATCGTGATCTCCGTCTTTTAGTTTAATGTCCTTAACGATAGTGCCTCTTTTTATTACGTCAGAACTTCCCTTTACTTTAAGGTCTTTAATTACAGTTACTGAATCTCCGTCTTTTAATTCATTTCCATGGGCATCTTTAAAAACTTTTTCAGCCTCTGCAGCCGCATCTCCTTCAGGTGACCACTCATGTCCACACTCTGGACAAATAATTAAAAATCCGTCTTCATATGTATATTCTGAATTACATTCTGGACAGTTTGGTAAATTACTCATTTATCATCCCTCCTTGCACATTTTCTTCTATCTACATAAGAATAGCAATAGATAGATTTTTTGTCAAACTCACTTGTTTTGCTGTACATATTTTTTTTGATATTTCAAGTGTTTTATTCTTTCATTTTAGAGTTATCAAGTCTTCAAAAAGGGTAAAAATATGCTATAATCATTTGTATGAGGTTGTGAATTAAACCAACTTGTATTTGTAATGCAATTATATTAGCGTTGATTTGTATTTATAATCTTTATCAAAGATGTATATTTTAATTCATGGAGGTGGTTTTTTGAAAGCATTTTACGAAAAGTACTTTATGAAGCAAAAAATGATGAGAACTGTTTTATTACCTTTGTCTATCATTAGCTTGTTTGCAATCTACAATTTTGGCCTTAGAGCTTTGTTATTATTAGTTTTTAATATCGTTGTAGCTTGCATAGTAGAGTATTTATGTGAAACGAAAATTTACAAGAAGAAGAAAATTTCTGAAGCTGTAATAGTAACAGCAATCCTTTATACTATGACTTTACCTGTGTCGCTACCATTATGGATTTCAGCAATAGGTATTGCATTTGGAGTTTTCTTTGGAAAAATGGTTTTTGGAGGTTTCGGTAAGAATATATTTAACCCTGCATTAGTTGGTCGTGTGTTCATTTATATTAACTTCCCCAACCCTCTTACAATTGCATGGAATGAAGCAGCATCAGGTTTACCTGGCGGTTTTACTTCAATGATTATGCCGCATATTGATCAAGTATCAACTGCTACTCCAATGCTTTTATTTAGAAATGATGGTGGTACACTAGATGCTCTAAAACTATTCTTGGGAAATGTTCCTGGAGTAATAGGTGAGACATCAAAGCTATTGATTATCTTAGCTGCAATTTATCTTATCTATAAAAAAGTTGCTTCTTGGGAAATTATGGCTGGTTCTATAATAGGTTTTTCTGGACTATCATTAATTTTTAATTTAATGGGAGTAGAATCTGTTCCTAATCCAATCTATGGTATGTTACTTGGTGGATTCTTATTCGGAGTTGTATTTATGGCAACGGATCCTGTTTCTGCTGCAAAGACAGTTCCTGGAAAATGGATTTACGGGCTTATCATCGGAGTAGTCACAGTAATAATTAGAGGCTTTGCACTCTTCTCTGGCGGAATGATGTTTGCTATACTGATTGGTAATCTTTTTGCACCAATCATCGATTATACTGTTAGAGGTATGCAAGCAAAGAAAAAAGCTAAAAAGGAGGCAACTGCATAATGGCTAAAAAGAAAAGTATGGTTTATCCTGTAGTATTCATGTTAGTCTTAGCCGGTGTCTTAACTGCAATTTTAGCTTTCATAAACGAACAAACTCTTCCAACAATTCAATTTAATGAAGAGATTGAGCTAAAAGAAAAGATATTAAACGTATTTGATATACTGCCCGAAAATGCTACACCTGAAATTATTGATACTAATTTCAATGAATCCATAACTACAGAAGATTATGAAGGGAATCCTCTTTATATCTACAAACAAAATGGTGAAACAGTAGCTTATGCAGTTCCTTTTGATGGACCTGGACTTTGGGGAAGTATAAACGGATACTTAGGAATTACAGCTGACAAAAATACTATCACTGGGATAGAATTTATCAAACAAGAAGAAACACCAGGACTTGGCGGTAGAATTGCTGAGGACGAATATAAAAATCAATACAGAGATTTAGACATCTCAAATATTGTGAACAATGAAATAATAATAAATAGACCTGCCCCAGGCGGTAATGTTGACGCAATCGCAGGCGCTACACAAACTTCAACATTTGTAACTAATATGTTAAATGAAGACGTAATTGCTTTTATTGAAACATGGAAAGGAGAGTAAAATGGCCAAGACAAATTATAAAAAAATAATAACCGATGGTCTGTTCCACGACAATCCTGTACTTGTTCAAGTTATTGGTATTTGTTCTACACTGGCAGTTACTAACCTTTGTATGAACTCTCTAGTTATGGGAATAGCTCTAGCATTTGTAACAGGGCTATCATCTTTTACTCTTTCCCTAATGAGAGATATAACTCCTAAACACATAAGAATGATGGTACAAGTTTTCGTAATCTCATTCTATGTAATCATAGTAGATATATTCTTAAAAGCATATATGCCAGCTATGAGCAAAACTTTAGGACCATATGTTGGACTAATAATAACTAACTGTATAATAATGGGTAGAGCAGAAGCATTTGCTATTTCCAATAAACCACTTCCATCTCTAGTTGACGGATTTGCTTCAGGAATTGGCTACACATTAGTGTTATTAGCAGTGGCATTCATAAGAGAACTTCTAGGCTTTGGAACACTTTTCGGATTCAGAGTACTTCCAGCAAGTTTCCCTTCTTGGACAATGATGATAATGCCACCGGGAGCGTTTTTTATCTTACCTATTATAATGTGGATAGCATATAATATACAAAACAAAAAGGAAGGAGCTGCTAAATAATGGACATACATCCAATAGTAATATTTTTCGCATCAATTTTTACGAGCAATATGATTTTTAGTAACTTCCTTGGAATGTGTTCCTTCATAGCGGTTAGTAAAGAAATTGAAACTGCTACAGGACTGGGAATTGCAGTTACTTTCGTTTTAACTGTAACTACTATAATTAACTATTTCGTGTACGAATTAATGGTATATTTCAATATTGAATACTTGAGATTTATTATTTTCATAATATCAATAGCTGCTTTTGTTCAACTACTTGAAATGGTATTGGAAAAATACTTACCAAATCTATACTACGCATTAGGAATATTTTTACCACTAATTACTGTAAACTGTGCAATTCTAGGAGTTTCACTATTCATGGTAATTAGAAAGTACAATTTCCTACAAACAGTTGGATTTGCATTCGGTTCCGGTTTAGGTTGGGCACTTGCAATTATAACTATGGCAGGTATCAGAAATAGAATAAATGAAAACTCATTACCTGAAGGACTTCGTGGTTCTCCAATAACACTAATAATCGCTGGTATCATGGCGATGGCGTTCATTGGATTCTCAGGAATAGTACAAATATCCTAGGAGGCAAAAGATGAATACAATATTGATGACTACAGCAGTAGTTACAGGAATTTGCGTTCTCTTTGCCATTCTACTTACTATTGCTGATAAATACATTGCTGATTATGGCGAAGTTACGATGATTATAAACGATGAGAAAGAATACACAGTAGATGGCGGAAGCTCTTTACTAGACACTCTTAGAAGTGAAAAAGTATTTATACCTTCAGCTTGTGGTGGTAAGGGATCCTGTGGATACTGTAAAGTAAAAGTTCTTGAAGGCGGAGGACCAGTTCTTGCAACTGAAAAACCTTGGCTTTCAAAAGAAGAAATAGATGATAATGTTAGACTTTCATGTCAATGTAAAGTGAAAGAAAATATCAAAATTCAAATACCAGAAGAACTATTTAATGTTAAAGAGTATAAAGTAAAAGTGGTTTCTATAGAACCTATGACTGATACTATTAAAAAGTTCCGATTTGAACTTCCTGAAGGTGAGAAAATATCCTTCAAACCTGGACAATACATTCAAATTAAAGCTCCAGCTTACGAAGGCAATGACGAAGAAGTATATAGAGCATATTCTATTGCATCTTCTATATTAGATGAAAACCATCTTGAAGTAATGATCGGTTATACAAAAGGTATTGCAACAACTTATATGCACAAATTCGTAAAAGAAGGAGACTATATCGACCTTAACGGACCTTATGGCGACTTCTATTACCATGACGGCGAAGACGAAGTAGTCTTAGTTGCTGCAGGAACAGGATTTGCACCTATTAGATCTATCCTTTTCCATATGAAAGACAATGATATTAAACGTAAAACTAGATTTTACTTCGGAGCTAAAACTCCTGAAGATTTGTTCTTACTAGATGAGTTAAAGATGTTTGAAGAAACACTTTATGATTTCAAATTCATGCCTACCCTTTCAAGAGTAACAGAAGAAATGAATTGGACCGGAGATACTGGTCGTGTAAATAACTCAATTGATACTTATCTTGAAGAAGGTAATGACTATTCTGCATACCTATGTGGTAGTCCAGTAATGATTGAATCTATAGTCAAATCACTAGAAGATAAAAAAGTTCCAGACGAAAAAATCTATTTTGACGAATTTTAAAGGTTGCCTATTGGCAGCCTTTTTTATTGAGAAAAGTAATATTTAGTTGATATTTTACCAGATTTAAAATCTATTCATTTTCTTTAATGTCGATTAAATAATATTAGGCTCACCACAATTTAAGTGGTATAATTGTATAAATGATTATTTGGAGAGTGGTATATTTGAATACGATAATAAAAATTAATGACTTCTTAAATGGAATCATTTGGGGAGTGCCTATGCAAGTATTACTACTTGGAACCGGGCTAATACTAGCTATTAAAAGTGCCCTATACGTCTACAGGAGATTCGGTTACATATTGAAACAAACTTATGGAAAAATGTTCCATAAAACCGAAATTGAAGAAGGAAAGATCTCCCCTTTTCAAGCCGTATCAACTGCACTAGCAGCAACTATTGGAACTGGTAATATCGTTGGTGTGACTCTAGCAATTACATCAGGAGGACCTGGTGCAGTATTTTGGATGTGGATAGCAGCACTCTTCGGTATGACAACTAAGGTCGCCGAGGTTACCCTTGCAGTTGCCACCAGACGCACCAATTCCAAAGGAGAGACTGTTGGAGGACCTATGCAGTATATAGAGTATGGTTTAGGTAGTAAATGGCTAGCAAAGGCATTTGCATTCTTCGGTATGCTTGCTTGTTTTGGAATTGGCTGTATGACCCAATCAAACTCAATAACAGAAGCAATAAACTCGAAAATTGCAATTCCTAAATGGACTATTGGAATTTTATTAATGCTATTATCTGCATTTGTTATAGTAGGTGGAATAAAGAGAATAGGAACTTTTGCCGAAAAAGTCGTCCCTTTCATGGCTGCATTCTATATATTAGGCGGACTTTATATAATGTTTATAAATAGAAGTGAAATAGGAAATGTGCTATCTATGATATTCAGTAATGCATTTAATGGAACAGCAGCTACAGGTGGTTTTTTGGGAGCAAGTGTCGCCTCTGCAATGAAATTTGGAATAGCAAGAGGAGTATTTTCCAATGAAGCAGGACTTGGAAGTGCACCTATTGCCCATGCTACATCCCACACAGACCATCCAGTTAGACAAGGACTTTGGGGAGCATTTGAAGTCTTTAACACTACTATAGTTTGTACTATTACTGCTTTTGTAGTCTTAGTATCAGGACTTTGGACGAATTCAGAACTTCAAGGCGTCGCAGTAACATCTGCAGCTTTTGAAACTGGTTTCAGAGGAGGAAGCTACATAGTCACCATTGGACTAGTACTTTTCGCTTTTACGACAATTATAGGTTGGAGTTATTATGGAGAAAAATGTGTCGAATATTTACTTGGTGAGAAAAAAATAATGCCATATAGAATACTATTCATAATAGCAATTTTTGTAGGTTCTATTGGAGGACTGAAAATTATTTGGGACTTAGCAGATACACTAAATGGAATGATGGCGATTCCAAATTTAATTGGACTCATAGGACTTTCAGTTCCATTTTCAAAATTGGTTAAAGACTTCTTTAAGGACCCTGACCATATATACACAAATGACAATTATGATGAGTATTTTGAAAAAGACAATTTAAGATAAGGAGTGTTTTCATGGACAGAAAACCATCAGTATTAGTATCTTCAATGGCATTATTTTCAATGTTTTTTGGAGCAGGAAACTTAATTTTTCCGCCATTTTTAGGGCATATATCAGGAACACAATACTTAGCTTCAATGATAGGATTTTTACTAACAGGAGTTGGCTTAGTACACTTTGGAGTAGTAGCAACTTCTAAATCAGGAGGAGGCATTAATGATATCGGATTAAAAGTAGGCAATGGCTTTGCAACCCTCTTTGCTCTTTTAATTATATTGTGTATCGGACCAGGACTTGCAATTCCAAGAACTGCCGCAACTACTTACGAAATAATTCAAGCATCATTATTACCTGGATTAAATCCAATAATATCATCAATAATATTCTTCTCAATCGTTATTGCATTTGTACTGAAACCAAACAATGTAATCGATGCAGTAGGAAAATACCTTACACCAGTACTACTTACAGTTTTAGTTATTATAATTGTGAAAGGTCTGATTTCTCCAATTGATGCCATAGTAAAAACAGATATCATAAATCCATTTGGCATTGGATTTCTAGAAGGCTACCAAACTATGGACGCACTTGCAGCATTGGTATTTGCTTCAGTAGTAATCAACGACTTCAAAAATAAGGGCGTTTCTGATGAAAACGAACTGATTAAGCTGACTACAAAGTCAATGTTTATAGCTGCAATCGGACTTTGTATTGTCTACGGAGGACTTTTGTATATAGGAGCACAAACATCAAGTCAAAATCTACAAGACTTGGACAAAGTTAAGCTTTTAATCCACGTTACAGATTCACTATTAGGCAATTTAGGAAAGTATATATTGGCAATCACTATGGCTTTTGCTTGTATAACTACAGCAATAGGCTTAACATCAACTGTTGAAAATTTCTTTTTTGAACTATTCAAAGGGAAAATCAATAGAACTGTAATCGTTCTTATTTCAACACTATTTAGTGGTTTTTTTGCAGTAAACGGGGTAGAAAGCATAGTTTCAATTTCAGCACCGGTGCTATCAATGCTTTATCCAGTAGCAATAGTTCTAATATTCTTCAATATGTTCCCTAATAAATTTAATAAAAGGAGCACCTATAGAGGAGCAGTATTAGGAGCATTTATTCCAACAATATTCATGCTTTTAGGAATGATGAATATCGAAATTGCTTTTATTTCAAATATGAAAAATATGATACCTAGTTTCTATCACAACTTTTTATGGATAATACCGGCAGCACTATTGGGAGTGCTTTTTACGGTATTGGATAAAAGTGAACACATATAAATATAGACATGAAAAAAGCGAGGGTAACCTCGCTTTTTTATTGCTTACTATTACTTTTATTATCTTATATTACTCCATGTTTTTTCAAGAGCAACCCCATCTCTAACTGGTAGTATCTTTGTCCATCTTTCCCTATTATTCACATTACTTCTTTCAAATTCATGCGAATTTGTTGCTTCTTGTATTTGAGCGTAGTACCATGAATTCGTATTGGAATTATCGCTCCATTTTTTCATACTATTCAGCATATAGTCTTTATGAGGAGTTCTATCTAATACAGCATTCATCAACGTTGCTACTTCTGCACGGGTAATTTCTTGATTCGGTTTGAAACTTCCATCCTCGTAACCTTTAATTAATCCCATTGATGATAATTTATTAATAGAATCTTCTGCCCAATAACCATTTACATCAATAAATTTGCTATCAGTCAAATATCCTGAATCTTTCAAAAATCTTGATGCCATCGTTGCAAATTCTCCTCTAGTCATATTAGCTTCAGGTTTAAAGCTACCATCTGGATAACCTATTACTCCACCAGCATTACTTAAAGTAGAAATTGCATTGTTATACCAATCAGTTCCCTTTACGTCATTAAAACTATTAGTAGTCTTCCAATTTGTCCTTCTTGAAGAATCTGACATCATACGGAAGAATATAGTTGTTACTTCACCTCTAGTTATCTTATCATTAGGTCTTATTGTGCCGTCTGGGTATCCAACAAGATAAGCAAAGTGTTCTTTGGTGTTAAACCCTATCCAACCACCACCGCCACTTCCACCACTTCCGCCACCTTCTGATGGTTTTTCGTCATCTTTATCAGTTCCAACAGTTAAAAATATCTTGTTTTTTTCTTGTGGATAATGAGCATCTCTACCTTCGTCAGTTTGAGCTCCAAAGTAAGAATATTTCAAGCTCATATTTTCTCCACATCCTGGGTCACATGGTAATTCAAATATAGTATCCCCACTGACTTTTAATTCAATACTATTATATTTCCCAGCCTTATTATTAATTTTTAAATTGTCTATCATATATAAATAATTATCTAAACTTTGCTTTACATTTCCAGATAGAGCATTATTAATTTCTGTTTCTAAGTCTTTTAAATTTTTATTTGCATAACTCTCTGTTAATCCAAATATAATTGTGATTTCTTTAGATCCATCTGCAAATCCACCTTCATATTTTACGTCTTTTATTTCATACATAGTGGAATTATTATTCATTTCATATTTTAATGATTTCTTAATCCCTTCAATTGTACTGTCTATTACATCTATTCCTTTTGGAATAATCAATTTTGCTTCAAACTCTGATTTAAAACCACTTGCAGGAATATAATCTAAATCACCAAAACTATCAAAGTGATAAAAGATGTTTTTAAACAATTTTATTGCTGGATAAGTATCTAATGTCCCTAATATAGTAATAATATAGCCTGATTCCACCTCAAATACTTTGTCATGTTCAGTATCATATTCGTCAGCTATAGAAAATAGTCTTGTTTTCACTTTTTTCTTAACAAGTAAGTCTGCATTAGTCTTAAATGGAGCTTATACAGTTAAAGTAGGTTTACAATAATAATCTTCAATCACACTTTCAAACTTGTTCCAATAATCATCAGCACTTGATGCTCCAACATCGATTAAGAATTCATTATGTATTATGAAATCTTCTTTTTCAATTTCTTGGTGTAAACAACATACCTCAAGTGTCAAGTTAAATGTCTCAGTTCCACATGGCAAACATCTACAAGTTTCATTAATTTCAAAAGAACCTTTACCTTCTACAAATGTTGTCATATAGCCAGATGATTTATCATTGGTGCTTACATTTAAATCAATAAAACCTGTTAATCTATAGCAGCAATCATCCTCAAAGGTAATGCTCTGTTTTAAATCTTCTAATAATCGAATATGTGCATTTATATCTCCATCATACTTATTCGTAAAGATTATTGGTACATTGATTGTATTTGCACTTGTATTATACGTAATACTGCCTTTATCTATCGTAAATAAACTACCTTGCTTCATCGAAAAATCAATCTGTCCTGTATACTCTAATCCAACCGGTAACTTAATATCAACAGAGAAATTGGTATTTACTTTAAAATCATGATCTTTTCCTTCTTGCTTTAATTCTTCAATTTCAAAATCTATCTCTTCTGGACAACAGGTTAAAAACTGTGCAAATTCACAAAAATCTAATGACACTCTCATTTGCATTTCCTCTTGTCCATTCACGCCATATTCCGTTAAATTTCTAATTAATGGAATATTTGTATTTTGTGTATTCCAATTTCCTAATCCCTTATCATAATACAAAACATCTGTGCAAATACATATGTTTTCTGTCTCAGAATCTTCTATCTCAGCTTTAGACCATTGTGGAATTACATCTATGCTCTCTTTAAGCTCTTTTTCATGACCTTCTTTATAGTTAGGTTGAGTATCAGGTTCAGGTTCAATTTCAGTTTCTTCTCCTACTAAATACCAACCATCATTGCAATGACCTTCTTTTTTGAAAACCCTGTCATACTTCTCAAGTAATTCATCAATAGAAAGTATTACTACTCTACCATTTTTATCAGCTTTATCAAAAACGGGTTTATACTCATTCTTATCTCTATTATACCAATCATCCCAGCTTTCATAATAGTAAACTCCTATTGAATCTTCATCATATAACGGGTCATTCTGCTCATCATTTATCTCAGGTTCTATTGTTTTCCATTTTGCCACCAGTTTAAGGTCTGCATTTACTTGTTCTGTAAACTCATAAGCTTCTCCATCCAAATACCAACCTACAAACTCATATTCTTCTCTTTCTTCAGGATTACCCGGATTTGTAGCTGTTTCTCCATAGATTATATTTTGTGGTTCAAACAGATTCTTTCCATCATCATCTACAAAAACTACTGTAAATTCCTTTTTTTCGTCTCCTGGTTCTCCCGGTTTGTCTTCTTCCGGTTCTCCCGGTTTGTCTTCTTCCGGTTCTCCCGGTTTACCTTCTTCCGGTTCTGTTGTTTCTTCACCTATAGTTTCTTCACCAGATTTCTCTGTTTGTCCTACATCTGTTCTCTCAACCTCTTCATATGCCCTAATATAATTATTATTAGTATCCTCAGTTTGTGCAAAAACACTTACTGAAGGAATTAGCATTAATATAGTCAAAAGAAAGCAAATCATCTTACTTGAAAAATTCTTTTTCATAACCTTACCCCCTATATTTTTGTTTATACAATATTAATTTTATATAGTATCATTTTGAAAAAATACCGTATCAATCTACCTATTACTATAATAGCTTAATACAGTATATTTATAGTTTGACTTCTAAGTCATCTAAAATTTGTATCTGCATATTATATCAATACTAAATCTAAAACTTCATATAGAACATATTAGTTAGTTAATTAGAAATCAATAATATAATATTCTCATATATTACTTAATTACTTCTCCTGGATTCTTTGAAGAGTTTGCATTACTCCACTCTTTTTCCAGTGCTACCCAGTCTCTTACTTCTAATAGTTTAGTCCAAGTTTCTCTATATGATTTATTTGTCCTGTCATACTCATGTGAGTTTGTGGCTTCTTGTATTTGTGCATAATACCACTTTTCAGTATTCATATTATCTGGCCATTTTATCATATTTTCTAACAGCTTATCTTTATCTGGCGTTCTCTCTAGTATTGCATTTACAAGTGTCGCTGCTTCGGCTCTAGTTATGACTTGGTTTGGTTTAAAACTACCATCTGGATAACCACTAATCAAACCATGAGAAGCCAGTTTTTCTATTTCACTCTTTGCCCAATTACCCTTAATATCTGTAAACTTGTAATTTGTCAAACTTCCATAGTCTGCTAAAAATCTTGATGCCATCGTTGCAAATTCACCTCTTGTAATACTTGCATTCGGTTTGAAATCACCTTCTGGATAACCTGTTATGGCACCAGTTTTTGATAGAGTAGAAATTGCATTATTATACCAATCTCTTGTTTTTACATCACTATATGTGTTCTCTTGGCTCCAATAATTTTCTCTTGCACTTTCTGTCATCATTCTAAAGAAGATTGTCGCCACTTCTCCTCTTGTGATTTCTCCTTGTGGTCTTACAGTTCCATCTGGGTAGCCTACTATATAAGCAAAGTGATCTTCTTTATTTAATATTTCATCTTCCCATCCTGTTATCCACCACCACGGAATCGAAGGTTCATCTTTCTTGCCCCATACCGCATACAGAATTGTATTTTTTTCTATTACAAATGATTCACCTGGTTCATAATCTGGTGATTTTGACTCTTTATCTTTAGCCCAGCCTAAAAATTCATAACCTTCTCTTACTAAATCATTTTTACCAAGAACTACTACATTAGTGTCTTTTTTGTATGGATTATTATCATCTTCAGGTACAGTTCCACCAGTATTTCCATTTCCGTCATACAAAACTATTAATCCGTATATAAAACTAATATCGTAGTTATTATACGCTTTATTTAATCTATTTCCAGTTGGATAGTATATTGTTTCATCTCCAGAAAGAGGTCCAACATTCTTAATATTTGAATCATATACTGGTTGTATCTTCTTATATACATCCTCATCTAAATAGAAAAATCCATGCTGTGCAAAATTGTCTTTAAAAGTGGTGTCTGATACTTTTAACTTGTTAAAATAGTTTGTATTAGCTTGATTGTCTTCGGTAATATTTGTGCCATCACTAGGAGATAATACATTGATTCCACCGCCAACTAGCCCTGCAATATTACCTGTGAATTCAGAATTATTAATAGTTGTGCTCGCTAGTACATCTGCATCACTACCAGAATTTGATATACATATTCCTCCACCAAATTGCTCTGTTTCATTTCCTATAAATTTCGTATCGCTAATTTCTATTTCGGATTTAGGTGCAGTATTATATAATCCTCCCCCATACCATTTTGCTTCATTTTTATTAAATTCAGTATTATCTATAATTAAATCCACTATATTAGGGTAGTCACTAACTCCGTCAAGATGAATCGCTCCTCCACTATTAGCGCTATTATTAGTGAAATTTGAACCATTAATTGTAGTTTGATAAGTTAAATCAATTCTAATAGCTCCACCACTTTTTGAACTATTCTTATCAAAGATGCTATTATTTATTGTAGTTGGACTTTCTAATTCGTTATATAGATAAATTGCCCCACCCATTGATCTTCCAGAATAAACTGATTCATTTTTTATAAATTGTGCACCATCTATAAGTGTTGTACTTGGGTCTTCATTTATAAAATGAACTCCTTCTGAACTGCCCCCACCTATAGTAGTAAAGCTATAGAATGCACCGCCTTTATTTGCACTGTTTCCTTCAAATAAGGTATTCCCATCAATTGTTAAATCAACATGATCTACTACTGACAATGCACCACCGTTTACTGATTTGTTTTTTTCAAAAGTATTATCAGTCAAAACAGCAGTTATTCCTTTGTTATTTTTAGGATTTTCTTCTTTATGTCTAGCCTCATGAATTGAGATTGCACCACCATAACCTTTTGAATCCTTTGTGTTATTTCCGTTGAATCTAGAGTTTATTATTTTTAACTCTCCAGTTCCATGATAACGGATTGCTCCACCATAATGGATTGGATTAACATCTGCTGTAGCTTCTTCCACAGCTTTATTATTTATAAAATTATTGTTTTCAATTACTGTTTTATATCTGTTTATTGCATCAGTCTGCATATGAATTGCTCCGCCATCACTTGCTGAATTCTCTTCAAAGGTGGAGTTTTTTATTGAAACATTTCCTCCACCATGAAGATTTACTGTTCCATATGCTGTTGATGTGTTATTAGTAAAATTAGTATTGTCTATATTTACATCAATATTATTCATTCCTTGAGAGTACGTTGTAACAGTACCACCGTGTGTTGTGTTAGAAATTGCGTCGGTTACTTTATTGCCTATAAAATGAGAATCAGAAATTTCTAAGGTCCCTCCATTTAATATATATATTGCTCCACCATACTTTGTTGCTTTATTATTTATAAATTTTGTGTTATTTATAATAACCTTAGCCAATGCACCATCGTTCGCATCTATCTTTTGATAATTATAAAATATTGCTCCACCATTAGTTACAACGGAATTATCTTCAAATTTAGAGTTTTCTACTTTTAAAGTTCCTCCACCGAGATAAGTAATTGGAGATTTGTTTCCACCACTCTTTCTAAATGTTACATTATCAAAACTTAAATTTGTATTATCAGGTTTTTCATCTGCATATATTAGGCAATCTGTTTTGCCTCCATCCATTATTAAATCTTTAAATGTTATATCCATATTGTCATCAGATATTCTAAACATATATTTATACTTATAAGCACTAGTCGATTTAGATTCTAATTTGATAATGTCATTATTTTCATCAGATCTATCTCCTCTAATTATAATTTTTTTAGGTCTATTTGGTTTCCAAGAAATAAGAATATAGTCATTATTAATCTCAATAGTATTCATTATTATTATTTCATTCGTAGTGTCATCACTAATTGCACTTTGCAATTCAAAAACTGTCCTTACTTCTTTTTTTACAGTTGGTATTTCTTCATCTGCATATACTTTCGCTAAAGGTTTTTCTTCCATAAGTTCATTTTTAATTTCAGTAATCTCTTCTTCAGATGTAGCAATATCAATGGAATCTATTGCCAATTCAAACTTTCTTTCCAATTCTGATAACAGTGTGTTTTTTTCTTCTTCGTTTATATTGATTGCTTCGATTTCTGTTTTTTTATCTAAAAACCATTCTGTGATTTCATTTTTTGCATCAGTTTTTAGATCAGTCAAATCTAAATCTTCCAAGTCTTTTTCTTTCTGGGTATTTGAAGATGACTCTACCTCTTCTTCAGTTTTTTCACTTGGATTTGCAAAACCTTTTCCATCAGTTTCTTCAATAACCTCTTCTTCTCCATTAAAATCATTGTTATCTATGATTTCTTCATAGTTCTCTGATTCAAAATCTCCTCCATTAGCATTAACAACTGATATTAAATCAAATGAGCTAAATAATAATACTACACTTAGAATCAGTGAAATTATTTTCTTTTTACATTTCATTTCTTTCTCTTCCTTCCATGATATTTTAGTTTGATGATGTAATTCCATAACTATATTCTTCTTATACTCTACTTATTTCGTATTGTTTTGCTATGCACTAACCTATTTCTATGATATCTTAATAAGTATTATACCATATATATTTATGAACACAATATGATAATGTTCATTTTTGTGCGTAAATACACAGTGTATGCATTTGTATTTAGCCATTTTTCTTTTATGTCTTGGAATATTAAAAAATTATTATCACGACTTTAATCTTTTTATATTTTCGTTTATATAATTTTACCTATAGCTTATATATCAACTATGAAATTTATCACTATAATAATTTTCTGCATATAAATAGGAAGTCTATAAAGAATAGACTTCCTAATATTTTTTTATTTTACTATTTTCTTCCAGTTTTCTACGATTTCATATTCATTTCTTCTAACATATTCATGTGTATTACTTGCTTCCACTATTTCATAATATGACCAAGTTCCAAACTCTAAATCAACAAATTTGTTTATGTCTAAATTTCCTAGTCCTTCTGCATCTACTCTTCTATCAAGCATTTTATTAGTCATTGTTGCAACTTCTTCTCTCGATATATTTGCAGTAGGTTTAAATGTTCCATCTGGGTATCCTGTTATCCATCCATTGTTATAAACTGCTCCAATATATCCACTTGCCCAATGATCTTTTGAGTCTTCAAAACTAGTTTCTACTTGTTCTAGCTTTTGGAATCTAGCTACTACCGTTGCATACTCTGCTCTAGTAATCTTTTCTTCTGGTCTAAATGTTCCGTCTTCGTAACCTTCCATTAAACCTTTATCACTTACATAAGAAATGTGTTTTGCATACCAATCAGTTGCATTTACATCTGAATAGTCAGTTTCTATTCCATAGTTGATTTCTTCAACATCTGCATGGAGTCTAGACATAATCGCTGCAACTTCTCCACGAGTAATCTCACCTTGTGGTCTAACACTTCCATCTGGATAACCATTTATATACGCTCTGTGAAGATATGTTTTTTCTGGAACTTCGTCATTCCATCCCCAGACTAAAAAGTCCATATTATAATCTTTTTCTTTGTCCTCCTCTTCAGGTTTTTCTTCATCTAATTTATTCCACTTTGCATATAAAGTAATGTTTCCATTTATTGTAAATGTCTCTTCTGGTTTATATGATATTCCACTGCCATCTGCTTTTGTATTCCAACCTGCAAATTCATAACCAGCTGCATATAAGTTGCCTTCATTTCCTTTTACTGTTACAGTTGAATCTTTCTTATACTCTGTATTATCTGTTGGAGCAGTTCCTTTTATTGTTGTTCCTTCTGGCGTGTTTGCATCATATGCTACAGTACAAGTTTCTTCCAACCCTACAAAAGTTTCATCTGTTTCAACAAGAAAACTTACACCCATAGGCCAAATATATTTATTTTCTCCAATTGGAATTTTTAATCCTTCATCTTTAGTTACTGCCTTAAATTTGAGCATATCTAAACTATGACGTATTGGATTCGGTGGTTTAATACTTCCTCCCGGTGATCCTTCTGAACGTCCACCAGTTCTAATATCTATTACTATTTCTTGAAATCTCCAAATTTCATACTGCTTGACACTATAAGTGCTATTTCCCTCTCCTGCATCTAGTGTCACTTTTTCTGAATAAAGTCCATTTTCCTTTCCATTTGGAATTGTATATGCGTAACTTCGATATCCGTCTGGTAATTTAATATTAGTGACTTCTTTTTTGTTATCATCTAAAACACTTATTTTTATATTCTTAAAATCAATAGTATATTCATCTACATAGATTGGATCTTTTATGCTTACGTTTATATGTTTCACAGTATTCGGTCTAAAAGTTTTACTCGCCATAGTTGGCATTGATCCTTCTTGTAAAACAGATGATATGGCCTCTCTCATAGTATAAATATAGGCTGAAGAATCTCTCTCAAATGAATCATCACCATTAGCAGCAGAAAAAGCTTTTACATCTGCATTGTTAATAATCTTTAAAGTTCCTCTCTCATCTTCTTTTCTTGAATGCTTAGAATTTCCAAATCTTGCACCCATCCCTATCCCAGATCCATATTTACTTTGTGCCGTAACAGTTCCACCATCAATTATAATATCACCTGAATAAGAAACTTGTTTTTTCATTCCACTAGGAATAATAAATGCTGTATTAGAATCACCTGAACCAATTCCTGCTCCATAAAGCGATTCTGCTTCTACTTTTGAATTTTCTAAGTAAATCTTTGTAGAAAACTTAGAATACTCTCCTGAGCCTATGCCCGCTCCATTTTCAGAACTTACTTTAATTGTAGCGTCAATAGAATTAATTTCTAATTTATCATCTAACCTTTCTATCCCTATATCATTTCTTCCTTCTAAAGAAGAACCTATACCCGCTCCATTTTTTGAAGAAGCTTCAATACTTACTCCATCTTTAATTGTTATAGAGCCGTTGTTAGTATCTAGACCTAAATTGTCATATCCATGTCCAATCCCAGCAGCATTTGAAGTATTTTTAGCAACTACATTTAACTTTCCAGAAATTATAAGATCCCCAATAGTTTGATTCGCTTCCCCACCAATTGAGCTCCCATTCCCACTGGTATTGACGCTTAAATTACTGCCTTCTCCTGTTATAGATAATTTATTTCCATGATTCACTGCTATTCCCGCCCCTGAACCTGTGGATTCTAAGTTAACTCTCTCAAGTATACTGAGTTCATTATTTGCATTGTCTTCGGATATTACACATGTTCTATTACTATTTTTGATATTGACATCTTGTAACGATAACTTCCCATTATTCTTAATCTTAAAAGTAATTCCCTGAAAAACCTTATCTGGATTTGATATGATTTTTACTGTAGAATTATCAATTGTCACATCTTTATTTGCATTTATTGGTAATTTGGAAAAATCATAATCACCTTCAGATAAAATCTCTGGCACTTCTTCCCATGAAGTATATGCTTTAACCTCTTCTTGCGCAAACACATTTACGAATGACAATAAAAGTAGAAAGCACAAAAAGATGCCTGTTTTTTTTGCATTCCTCATTATTCATCACTCCTTTTAATAATCATTTAATGTTTTTCCAGTTTTCAACTGTTGTGTGTTCACTTCTTCTCACATATTCATGAGTATTACTAGCTTCAACGATTTCGTAGTATGACCAAGTTCCAAACTCTAAATCAGTGAATTTATTTATGCTTAAATCGCCTAGTCCTACTCCATCAACATTTCTATCAAGCATTTTATTAGTCATTGTTGCAACTTCTTCTCTCGATATATTAGCAGTAGGTTTAAAAGTTCCATCTGGATATCCTGTTATCCAGCCTTTATTATAAACTGCTCCAATATATCCATTTGCCCAATGATCTTTTGAGTCTTCAAAACTAGTTTCTACTTGTTCTAGCTTTTGGAATCTAGCTACTACCGTTGCATATTCTGCTCTAGTAATTTTCGCTTCAGGCTTAAATGCTCCGTCTTCGTAACCTTCCATTAAACCTTTATCACTTACATATGAAATGTGTTTTGCATACCAATCAGTTGCATTTACATCTGAATAGTCAGTTTCTATTCCATAGTTGATTTCTTCAACATCTGCATG
>JAAYFG010000126.1 GCA_012728335.1 Tissierellia bacterium
ATATAAATCTATTCCATAGTCTGAAGTGTTTTGAGCAATAAGAATTATTTCTCTAGTGCCTCTTTCTACTAAATTTTCTACTTCTGAATGGATATCTTCAATTTTTCTACTTCTATTTTTGCCTCTAAGGGCAGGGATTATGCAGTAAGTACAATTATTGTTACATCCTTCTGAAATCTTTACATATTCAGTAATACCTACTTCTTTTCTATGAACTCCCTCAACATACTCAGAGTTGATATTTTCCACATATACATTGTCTCTTTCATTATTTAGTATAGAGTCTAATAGTTTATTAATATCCCCTAATTGACCTGTACCTAAAATTCCATCTAGTTCAGGTATTTCTGATAGTAGCTCTTCTGGATATCTCTGTGCAAGGCAACCAGAAGCTATTAAGTATTCACAATTATGTTCTTCTTTAAATTGAATCATATCAAAAATCATATCTATAGATTCTTGTTTTGCATCTTCTATGAATCCACATGTATTCACTATTATGATATTAGCGTCTTCTAATGATTCTGCAATATCGTATTTATCATGCGATAATACACTTTTCATAATATTTGTATCTACATCATTCTTTGAACAACCTAGAGTTACAAAATATACACTTTTATTACTCATCTGTTCCTCCAATTATATTTAAATACTCTTGTTCCGTAATTAAAATGTTTCTAGGCTTTGCACCTTCACTAGGTCCAACGACTCCCATGTCCTCCATGGAATCGATTAAACGAGCTGCCCTAGAGTATCCAATTCGTAGTCTTCTCTGTAAATAAGATATTGAAGCTTGTTGATCTGTAAAGATTATCTTAATTGCTTCAAATAATAACGGATCAGATGTATCGACTTTAATTTCTTTAGTTGTATTTATTTCTTCAACTACGCTCTCATTATATTGAGTCATAGTATTTTTCTTAATGTGTTCTACTACTTTTTCTACTTCCTTATCAGTAACGAAAGTACCTTGAATTCTTTTAGGTTTTGAGTAGAAAGATGGATAAAATAACATATCACCTTTCCCAAGAAGCTTTTCAGCTCCAGCTATATCAAGAATAGTCCTTGAGTCTATTTGAGAAGATACAGCAAAAGAAATTCTTGATGGAATATTAGCTTTTATTGTACCAGTAATTACATCTACTGAAGGTCTCTGAGTTGCAATGATAAGATATATTCCGGCAGCTCTCGACATCTGAGCAAGTCTAGCAATATATTCTTCCACTTCATTTGCAGCAACCATCATTAAGTCCGATAACTCATCGATGATTATAACAATCTTTGGAAGTTTTTCATGATCTTCATCATCTTCAGATACTTCAATTGAATTATATGCTGTAATGTCTCTAACTGAATTCCTAGCAAAGACTTTATACCTTCTTTCCATTTCTTCAACTGCCCAATTAAGAGCTGAAGCAGCTTTTTTAGGATTAGTTACTACTGGTATCAGCAAGTGTGGAATTCCGTTATACACGCTTAATTCAACAATTTTAGGGTCAATTAATATAAGCTTCACATCATCAGGAGATGATTTATAAAGTAGACTTAAAATAATTGAGTTAATACATACAGATTTACCTGAGCCAGTTGCACCAGCAATAAGTAAATGCGGCATATCGTCTATAGAAGATATGATTTCCTGCCCTGAAACGTCTTTACCTAACATAAGTGGTAAATCTGTTGTAGCAGTTTTAAAGGTTTCTGATTTAATCATTTCACCTAAAGTTACAGAAGATTTTGCTTTATTAGGAACCTCAATTCCCACTGCCATTTTACCTGGAATTGGAGCTTCAATTCTGATGTCTTGAGAAGCAAGACTAAAAGCCAAGTTATCTGCAAGATTCACTATTTTGCTTAGTTTGACTCCTGAATCTGGAACTAATTCATAACAAGTTATGGTAGGTCCAGTATTGACTTGGGTTACTTTGGCATTAATTCCAAAATTAGCCATGGTTTCTTCTATAGTTTGGCTATTCTTAATTATTTGATCTCTGTCATTTCGCTTTGCTGATGATGACAGATTTAATAAGCTAAGTGGAGGAGTTTTATACTCTATTCTCTTCTCAACTTTCTTTTTGATTACAGGCTTTATTTCTTCTACGTCATCATTTTTTGTTACTTCATTAGATTCTATAATGGTTTCATTTTCTACTTCTGATTTGTTTTCTACAAGTTCTTCATTGGAATCACTGTTTTTATCATAGTCTATTATAACCAATTCTTGCTCACTATAGTTTTTTTCAATTTCTTCATTTGGAAATTCATCAAAGCTATTGTTGATAATGATTTGTTCACTTTCTTCTTCTGAAGCCTTTAGTTGTTTTTCAAACTCTCTTTTTTCTTTGAATTCATTGTATTTGTCTTTTGAAGAACTGTATAATTCACTAGAAGAAGTATATATGCTTCTCATAAGCTTTTTACCATCTAAGTCAAGTAATACGAATGAACAAACTATAATTCCTATTATCTCTATGATTCTAAGTCCTAGTTTCCCAAACAAGTCCATAAATACAAACGATAAGAAAGCACCAGTAATTCCGCCACCTACGTCAATAAGCGCTATGTTTTTATAATGATTTGTTATATTCTTAATG
>JAAYFG010000127.1 GCA_012728335.1 Tissierellia bacterium
ATTGAATAATTCAGTAGATAGATACCTCTCTCCACTGTCAGGTGCGATAAAAACTACTTTATTTCCTTTTCCTAGTCTCTTAGCCATGCTAATTGCTCCATATAGTGCTGCTCCTGATGATATCCCTAATAATAGTCCATTCGTCTTAGCAATATCCCTTGCCATTTTAATTGAATCTTCAGTGCTCACTTTCATTATTTCGTCTGCAATATTTGTATTCATAGTCTTTGGAATGAAACCTGCCCCAATTCCTTGTATTCCATGTGGACCTGCTTCACCACCTGAAAGTACTGGTGAACTGTCTGGTTCTATAGCAATAATTTTTAATGCAGGGAATTTTCCTTTAAGCACTTTTCCAATTCCAGAAATAGTTCCCCCTGTTCCAACTCCTGCCACAAAGGCATCCAGTTCTGTAAACTCATTGGCAATTTCCTTGCCTGTACTCAGTTCGTGTGTTTCTGGATTATATGAATTTTCAAATTGTGACAGCATTACAAAACCTTTTTCTTTGACTAGTTCTTCGGCTTTGCTAATTGCTCCACTCATTCCCTTTGACCCTTCAGTTAATATCAATTCTGCACCATATGCTTTAAGGAGTTTACGTCTTTCTATGCTCATAGTTTCTGGCATCACGAAAACTGCATTATATCCTTTTACCGCTGATACCATAGCCAAACCAACTCCGGTATTTCCACTTGTAGGTTCAACTATTGTATCTCCTTCTTTAAGTTTGCCTTCTGATTCCATGCTTTCAACCATATGAAGTGCAATCCTATCCTTTACTGAACCTCCTGCGTTGAAATACTCAACTTTTGCATATACTTCTGCTCTATTTTCTTCATCATAACCATGAATCTTTACTAATGGTGTATTACCAATAGTCTCTAATATATTATCTACTATCATTTTCATTCCTCATTTTCTTAAATTTTTGCACAAAAAAACTAGCCTAAGCTAGAATTAAAATTGCAATATGTGAAAATAAAGGGATATACATTTATTTTCAATTTCAACAAAATGTATTATCTATAGCTCTATTTCCATATGATTTTAATTCAAAATTATTAAATTGATTGAATTCAGTTCTACAACAACAACAACACATTTTATTTACCTCTTTCTATATAATATGTTCTAATAATAAACGATACACTCTTTAATGTCAAGTAAATTCGTAGGGATTAAAACAATTATGGAAAACTCAATAATTATCTAGTCAGTTTTTAATTTCTCTTTCAATCTCATTTATATCCATTTATGCCTCCATTATTATTACTTAGCTCCAATTATAGCATACTATTATTTTCTTCAATAAAAAAGACCTATCTTAAAAGATAGGCCTAATAACTATTACATCATTCCCATTCCGCCCATACCACCTGGCATTGCTGGGTTATCTTCTGGAATATCAACTACTGCTGCTTCTGTAGTCAATACCATAGCTGCTATACTTGAAGCATTTTGAAGTGCAGATCTAGTTACTTTTGCTGGGTCAACTATACCAGCTTTAATCATATCCACATATTCTTCATTTAATGCGTCAAATCCAACACCATTAGTTTCATTCATAACTTTTTCAGCTATTACCGAACCTTCAAGTCCTGCATTAATTGCAATTTGTCTTAATGGTTCTTCAAGAGCTCTAACTATAATCTTAACTCCAGTGTTTTTATCACCAGCAGTGTTGTCTAAATGACCTTTAACAGCATCTATTACGTCAATCAATACGGTTCCACCACCTGGTACAATACCTTCTTCTACAGCCGCTCTAGTCGCTGCTAATGCATCTTCTATTCTAAGTTTTTTCTCTTTAAGTTCTGTTTCTGTTGCAGCTCCTACTTGAATTACTGCTACACCACCTGATAGTTTAGCAAGTCTTTCTTGTAATTTTTCTTTGTCAAATTCGGAATCAGTATTTTCAATTTGAGCTTTAATTTGATGAATTCTGCCTTTAATAGCATCTTCATCTCCTGCTCCATTTACTATTACCGTATTGTCTTTATCTATTTTAACTTTTTCTGCTGTACCTAACATATCAATAGTAGTATCTTTTAAATCTTGACCAAGTTTTTCAGAGATTACTGTACCACCTGTAAGTGTTGCAATATCTTCTAGTAAATCTCCTCTTCTGTCTCCAAAACCTGGTGCTTTTACTGCCACACAGTTAAATGTTCCTCTAAGTTTATTAACTACTAGAGTAGCCATAGCTTCTCCATCTACATCTTCTGCAATTATTAAAAGAGGTCTTGATTGTTGAACCACTTCTTCTAATACAGGTAATATTTCTTGAATATTAGATATTTTCTTATCTGTAATTAGTACATATGGTCTGTCTAAATCAGCAACCATTTTTTCTGTATCAGTTACCATATAAGCTGAAACATATCCTCTTTCAAAAGACATACCTTCAACTACTTCTAGAGTAGTTCCCATGGATCTTGATTCTTCAACAGTGATAATTCCGTCTTTGCCAACTATTTCCATTGCTTCAGAAATAAGTTCGCCTATTGTTTCATCTCCAGCACTTATTGCTGCAACTTGTGCAATAGATTCTTTTGACTCAACTGGTTGAGAGAACTTTTTAATCTCTTCAACAGCTACATCAACTGCTTCTGAAATACCATTCTTTAGAATTATTGGATTAGCTCCCGCTGCAACATTTTTAAGTCCTTCTCTTATTATAGCTTGTGCAAGAACTGTTGCTGTAGTAGTACCATCACCTGCTACATCATTTGTTTTAGTAGCAACTTCTTTAACTAATTGAGCACCCATGTTTTCAAATCTATCTTCAAGTTCAATTTCTCTCGCTATAGTAACGCCATCGTTTGTAATAAGTGGTGCTCCAAAAGGTTTATCTAATACTACATTTCTTCCTTTTGGTCCAAGAGTAACTTTTACTGTATCCGCTAATTTGTTAATACCTGTTTCCAATGATCTTACGGCATCTTCCGTATGTTTAATTTCCTTTGCCACGATTATTCCCCCCTATAATTATTCAACTATAGCTAATAAATCCGATAGTTTCATTATATTAACTTTTTCGCCATCAATCTCAACTTCTGTTCCTGAGAACTTAGCATAAACTACTTTATCTCCAACTTTTATTAGGTCTTTTTTCTTTTCGTCTGCCAAAATTTCAGGGCTTATTGCTATAACTTCTGCAATTTGTGGTTGCTCTTTTGCAGAGTTTGGCAATACCAATCCACTTGCAGTTTTTTCTTCTACTTCCACTTGTTTAATTACAACCCTATCTCCTAAAGGTTTTAAATTCATTTAAAATTCCTCCTTCTAATCTTTTGTTAGCAGTCTTAACTAGTGAGTGCTAATTCATAAATATATAATAATACAATCAGTGTTAAATATCAAGTATTATTTGAAATTTTCACAATTATTTCCCAATCTTATTCTCTCTTCCGTAATAGAATAAAAATTGTTGGGCAATACCAGCCAATTCTCCAAATTGTTTTCTTCCAAAGTCTCCAATATGTTTCTTTGGAATTGGTTCTTCTAGATATAGTGTTTCCATAATTCTTTGAACCCACACGTCAACAGGAAATGAATCTGCAAATTTGTATGCAAACAAAAGAATACAGTCAGCAACTTTTTCTCCTACTCCTGGGAATTTAATAAGTTCATTTCTGGCTTCTTCTCTATTTAAATTATACAATTCATCTAATATCATTTCACCATTAGCTATCATCTTGCTAGTATCTACTATTCTTTGATCTCTAAAACCAACTCTAGTTATTTCGCGAATTTCAGCTACATCAGCTTTTGACAATACTTCAGGGCTCGGAAAAGAATAAACCGTTTCGCCATCATATTCTCCTATCGCCTCTCCATAAGTTTTTGCAATTAATTCTACAGACTTCTTTATTCTAGGAATCTGATTATTAGCAGATATAATAAAAGTAATCGTCGTTTCAAATGGATCTTGGTTTACCATTCTAAGCCCTTCTCCATATTCCATGGCTTTATCCAATTCAATATCTCCACTCAAAATATTTCTTATCTCTACATAATCTCTTCCTAAATCAAAGTAATCATACCAAATGTTTTCAAATTCAGATTTATTCGTCCCTCTTATTACAATATCTTCTTTTTCTCTTTTAATATTAATAAGCTTTCCGTGACTTACAATATTTACAGAATCATCTTCAAGTGCATTCCATCTAAATACTTGACCAGACTCAGCTACTTGAACAGGATTAAAGTGTTTCACATCTCTTACTATAACACCATTTTCAATTTCATCAATTTTATATTTCAAGACTTCACCTCTAGTATATTCTAACACAAAAAACGCAACTATAAAGTTGCGTTAAAAAATACTAATATCTAATTTATTTGATAGTACTCTAAGCATTTCTATTCCAGCAATGCTATTACCGTGACTATCTAGTGCAGGACTGGAAACTCCAATTCCCATATTATTATGGGAAACACATACTATTCCACCGCCTACCCCGCTTTTTGCAGGCATACCCACTATTACAGCAAACTCTCCCGAATAATCATAAAGTCCACAAGTAGTCATTACTGCGCAAACTATTTGATTTATTCTCTCAGGAATTATCTGTTCGCCACTCCATGGAGCCTTACCTTTATTTGCCAAAACAGCACCTAATTTTGAAAGGTCTCTTGTGCTGGCAAGTATTGAGCAAGATTTAAAGTATATTGAAAGTAGTTCTTCAACGTCTTCTTCTTTATCTAAAATTCCTCTGCTCTTCATGAAATAAGCTAATGCTCTATTAGTATCACCTGTAGTAGATTCAGAAATAAACACTTTTTCATCTATTTCTATTGACTCCCTATCAAATAATTTCTCTAGTAAAGCAATTACTCTGTCAAACTTACCTTGATAGTCATCTGCCGCAATCAGAGAAGTAGAAGCTATTGCACCTGCGTTAATAAAAGGATTAAGTGGTTTATGGTCTTCAGTTTCCTCCAATTTTACTATACTGTTAAATGGATCTGCTGACGGTTTTACACCAACCTTCGATAAGACTCTATCTAATTCATTATCCATCAGTGCCAATGCAAAAAGAACTATCTTCACTACGCTTTGCATAGAAAATGTGAATTCTTCATTTGAAGCACTGTATTCTTCATTGTCTAATGTATATAGATGTATTCCTATATTTTCCTTATTAACATTTTTTAGTTCCGGTATGTAATCAGCCACATTACCATCTTTTATAACCTTCTTACCTTCTGAAAGACACTCCTCTAATAACAGTTCAAGATCTATTTTTTTCATGGATTCCCTACCTATTATCTTAATTATTCATTATCCTCTTGTAAAAAATACGATAATGTTAGCAAACTATCTGTTAATCTTACATTTTCAATATATACAGGTTCTGCACAAGCAATATCTACTGGAGCAAAGTTCCAAATTCCACGAACTCCATTTCTAACATACATGTCAGCAATATCTTGAGCTCCTTCTTTAGATACAGTAATAACTCCGATATCAATTGCATTGTTTTTCAAGAATTCTTCTGCATATTTAATATCTTGAATTTCTACTCCTTCTATTACTGTGCCTATGTTTTTAGGATTTCTATCAAAAATACCTACTACTTCCATTCCTGATTCATTAAATCCTTTGTAGGAAGCAAGTGTTTGACCTAATTTACCAGCTCCGATTAATACAGCTTTTTTAGCTTTATCGTAGCCTAAAATTCTACCAATCTGATTTTTTAGGTCTAAGACATTATAGCCGTAACCTTGTTGCCCGAAGCCACCAAAATTGTTTAAGTCCTGTCTGATTTGAGACGCAGTAAAACCTGTTAATACGCTAAGGTCTTGAGAAGAAATTCTTTCAATACCACGCTCTAACAGCTCTTCCAAATATCTATAATATGTCGGTAATCTTCTGATTACAGTTATAGAGACTTTTTTCCTTTCCATTTTTTCACCACCATAATATTTTATTTAATTGTATCACGTATGCAAAACTCCGTCAAATAAATAACACCTAGTGCATCACTTTTTTGAATACTTAATATACTAGTGAAATAATACCCAATTTCTGATAAAATATCTATCTAGGAGGAAGATTATGGCAGTTTTAATGATAAACAATTTATCCAAGTCATTTATTTACAATAAAATACTTGAAAACATCAATTTTAATATTGAAGATACGGATAAAATTGGACTTATAGGATTAAACGGTAGCGGCAAAACTACCCTATTCAAAATCATAGCTGGTGAAATGCCTTACGACGAAGGCAATATTTACAGACAAAAAAATATAAAAATCGGATATTTAGAACAACATACGACAATAAATTCCACTGCAACTGTCTATGATGAATGTCTTGAAGTTTTTAGAGAACTACTAGATATGGAAAAGGAAATTGAAGAACTTAGCCTTCAAATAGCTAAGTATAGCGAAACAAATCCTGATTATTCAAATGAGTTACTAGAGAAATATTCTAGTTTGAGTGAATTCTTTACAGAAAATAATGGATATGCTATCGATTCTCAAATTACAGGTGTTTTATATGGTCTTGGATTTAATAGAGAACAATTTGAACAACCAGTTAATATATTAAGTGGAGGACAAAAGTCTAGACTTGAATTGGCTAAACTGCTTTTAAATAATCCGGATATACTACTACTTGACGAACCTACTAACCATCTGGATATACCTGCTATAAATTGGCTTGAAAGGTTTCTAAAAGACTTTAAAGGTGCAGTATTACTAATATCTCATGATAGGTATTTCCTTGATAATGTAGTAAATAGAATCTTCCTTTTAGAGAACAAAACTATCGAAGTCTATAATACCAACTATACAGATTTCATTAGAAAACGAAAAGTGGATTTAGAAGTACGTAAAAATCAATATGAAAATCAACAGAAAAAAATTGAATATCAGAGAAAAATTGTAGAGCGATTTATGAGTGTTGGCAGAGAAAAACTCCTTAGACAAGGCAAGAGTAGACTTAAAATGCTTGAAAAGATGGAATCTATGTCCGTTGATGATATTAAAGAGCAGCACACTGCAAATATAGTATTTGAAACCTCCTTAAAGGCAGGAAGAGACATATTTAGAATATCAGATTTCGAAAAGTCTTTTGGCGATAAACAAATCTTTAAAGACGTTAGCTTTGATATATACAATGGAGAACGCGTTGGACTTATTGGTGATAATGGAGTGGGAAAAACTACTTTATTCAAAATGATAAGTGGAAAACTTCCAATAGAAAATGGAGATTTTTATATAGGTTCAAATGTAGAAATTGGATACTTTGACCAAGAAATGAGTGATTTGAATACTGAAAATGAAATCATCGATGAAATTTGGGATGCTTATCCTGAATTAGACCACTTTCAAATACGTTCCTATCTTGCAAGATTTATGTTTGTTGGAGATGATATATTCAAGAAAATAGAAACTCTTAGTGGTGGAGAAAAATCTAGAATATCGCTACTTAAAATAATGCTCTCCAATGCCAATGTACTACTTATGGATGAGCCTACAAATCACTTAGATATAGACTCTAAGGAAATTTTGGAAGATGCATTACTAGACTTTAACGGAACGGTTTTTGTAATATCTCATGATAGGTATTTCTTAAATAAGATTGCAACTAAACTCATAAGACTTACTCCAGATGGAGTTGAAGAATATTTAGGTAATTATGACTACTATATCGAAAAAACAACTCAAATAGATTATGAAGATGAAGAGGAATCCATTACTAAAACTCAATTAAAAGAGATGCGTAAGAAAGAGAAAGATGCCGCAAAAATGGCTTCTAAACAAAAGAGAGAACTCAAAGTTTTAGAAGAAGAAATAACCGGTTTGGAAAGTGAAATTGAGAAAATAGACCTACTTCTATCTGATAATGAAATTGCATCAGATTATGAAAAATCTCATGAACTATTTGAAAAAAGACAAACTTTAGAAGATGATTTGAACAGTATATATGAAAAGTGGATTGAGCTTCAATAACTCAATCCACTTTTTTATAGTCCTAAATTAGGATTTGCTTTTATATTTAAATCGTCTTCACCATATTTTTCATATTGATAATATGCTGCACTTCCTATCATTGCAGCATTATCGGTACATAGTATCTTAGGTGGGTAGTAAATACTTATTCCGTCAACTTCCCCTTCTCTTTCAAGACGTTCTCGAAGTCCATCATTAGCTGCTACTCCTCCAGACAGTACTATCTTGTCTAAGTGCAATTCATTAGTAAGTTTTATGCTTTTTGTCACCAATACATCTAATACTGCAGTTTGAAAGCTAGTTGCTACATCTTCCACTACAATATCTAATCCCTTTTGTTTTTGACTATTTATATAGTTTAGCACTGCTGTTTTTAAACCACTAAAGCTGAAGTCATAGGAATCTTCTTCTAAAAATACCCTTGGAAAATCAATATTATCTTTTCCTTTTTTTGCCAATGCATCAATTTTCGGTCCACCAGGATATCCAAGTCCAATAGTTCTAGCGACTTTATCAAACGCTTCTCCTGCCGCATCATCTCTAGTTCTCCCTATTATCTCATAGTCTATATAGTCTTTTACATGAATTAAATAAGTGTGTCCACCTGAGACTACTAAACTCACAAAAGGTGGCTCTAAATCCACATAAGAAATATAGTTTGCACAAATATGACCTTGCATATGATTTACTCCCACAAATGGTTTAGCTAAAGAATATGCAAGTCCTTTACCATAGGATAGTCCAACTAATAAAGCCCCTATTAAACCTGGACCTCTTGTCGCTCCCACCAAATCTATATCTTCAAAACTCATATTAGCTTCTTCTAAAGCTTGTTCCACAACTGTACAAATAGCTTCTAAGTGCTTTCTTGACGCTATTTCAGGTACTACTCCCCCAAACTGTTTATGAACATCAATCTGTGATGATATAACATTAGAAAGTACAGTCCTGCCATCTATAAGAACAGATGCTGCAGTTTCATCACATGATGATTCTATTGCTAAAATGTTCATTCTTCACCTCTAAAATATTTCCACATTATATATGCGTCTTCATTAGTATCTTGATAATACTTCGGTCTAATTCCTTCAATTTGAAAGCCATACTTTTCATAAAGTCCTATGGCTTCAGCATTTGTCGTCCTAACTTCTAAAGTCATTCCAAATAACTGTTTTTCTTCTGCATATGAAATCCCATATTCCATCAGCAAGGATCCGATTCCTTTTCCCCTATGAGATTTTCTTACTGCAATATTTGTTATATGAGCCTCGTCCATTATTAACCACATTCCAAAATAGCCAATTATTTTTCCATCTTCTTCTACTACCAAATAGTCTCCAAAAACATTGGTTTCAATTTCATCATTTATAGTTTTTCTGGACCATGGACTGTCAAAAGATTCCTCTTCTATTTCATAGATTTCATCTACATCATCAAGATTTGCGTGTCTTAAATTATAATTACACATTTTCACTTCTCTTTTCAAAATCTATTTGAGCTTGAGATTTTCCCATATAGTTTGCATTTATGGAATCACAGTCATCTACTAGCCCTCTATCATATTTAGATTTGGCTAATTCACATAAATTTGAAGCTCTTGCTAAATTATCATCTCCATAACTTATATTTAGATTAGCTTTCTCTAAATCTTCTAAATGAATGTCTATACAGTCTCCTAGAACAACAATATCCTCATATTTTTGTAATTCTACATAAAAATCTTCCCATTGATAAATATCTTCAGGAAGTACATTTTCTAAAACTCCATCTATAGATTTATAAATTCCACCATAAACTCTATTTCTTCGAGCATCAATAATAGAAGCAATATGTTTATATGATTTTTGATTTGCTGCTAAAACTTCCAATGTCGAAACTCCAACTACCTCTTTTTTCAAGCTTTGAGCAAATGATTTTACAGTTGATATCCCTATTCTTATTCCAGTAAATGAGCCTGGTCCAATTGCAACGGCAAAGAGATCTATGTCCCTAATGCTAATTTCAGATGATCTTAGCAAAAAGTCTATAGTATCCATTAAGTGCTCAGAGTGAGACATATTCGCAGTTAACATTATCTGTCCAAGTATCTTATCATCTTCTACAAGTGCAATTGATGTGGTCATTGTAGAAGTATCAATCCCAAGTATTTTCATTCTCTATTATCCCTTCAAATAATTTCTTTGATTTATCTCCGATATATTTTAATTACAGTATCCTACTATTATTATCTTCAGCCACTGAAATGTCAATAACTAAATAGTCTTCTGGAAGAAAGTCCACTATCCTATCTGCCCATTCAATTACACAGACGCCATCAGAATACAAATACTCATCAAACCCTAATAGGTCGAATTCATCAACTCTCTCAAGTCTATAAGTATCAAAATGAAAGAGATTTCTCTCTCCATAGTATTCATTTACCAATGTAAAAGTTGGACTGGTGACATATGCATCTATTCCCATGCCAATGGCTATAGATTGAGTCATAGTAGTCTTTCCTGCTCCTAGATTTCCATTTAAGCATATAATCTGCCCAGCCTTTGCATTTTTTCCTATATACTCTCCTAGAGCTTTTAATTTATCCAATGAATTGATTTCTATTTTATACATTTTTTCCACCTCTATATTTACCTATTATATATTATCCGTCTGCGTTTTAAAAGTCTATGAATTTTAAATGTAATGGGACTGTAATCACAAAAAATGTCAATGATATATAATATATTGTGCAAGTTTAAAAATTAGGAAGGTGAAATAATGAAGTTTAAAAAGATGAAAATTACAATAGCTTTGGGACTTGCTCTAGTTGCAGCATTAGTGCCTGTTTCGTCTAAAGCTAATAGCATAACAGTAAACATACCGACAACTATACATGAGTCAAGAGAGGTTGAATCACTTTCAACAGGAGTAAAACATGAAAAGGTTTTAAGATTCACTACTAGTGGTTGGTATAACATAAACGTACTTACTATTGATCTAAATGACCAATATACACATTTAAAAGGATTGATTGGACCTAACGGTATTTCAAGTCCTTCTACAGTCACAGAAATTCTTACAGCAAATAATGCCATCGCAGGAGTTAATGGAGACTATTTCAACTTTTCTCCAGTCGCATCCCCACTTGGTGGATTGGTAAGTGATGGGAAAATAATTTCTACACCTGTCGAACTCGCATACAAACTCCCAAGTTTCTATTTAGATGGAAATAATAAAGGAGAAGTTGGTTATTTAGACAGAGCAGTTAAAATTACTAACTCTAGACTTGGCAAAACTTTTGAAGTCAATACAGTAAATAAGGCTGCAAAACCATTTAACACACTCGCTTACTTAGATAGTAATTGGGGCAAGAAATCATTAGGAGCTACTCATAACAAAAACAATGTTGAGGTTTTAGTTGTGGACAATGTAGTTAAAGAAGTTAGAAAAGGCAAAGCGGCTTTCGATATCCCAGCTAATGGATATGTTCTTAGTCAAGTGAGTGATGCTCTTTTAGAGTTTAAAGCTGGAGATAAAATAAGCGTAAATATGAATTTAGTACCATCTGTTGAAAATATAAAATTTGCAATCGGTGGTGGAAGTATTATAGTTAAAAATGGTGAATTATCACTTACAAATATTAACTCAAAGGGAAATAACCCTAGAACTGGGATTGGTATCAATAAGGAAAACACACAATTGTACCTTATAACAGTTGATGGACGTAAAGATAACCTAGTAGGTATGAGCCAAGAGCTTTTTGGTTCTATAATGAAGGAATTCGGTTCATACAATGCACTAAATCTTGATGGTGGTGGATCAACTACTATGGCTGTAAAGCATAGTGGTGAATCAGAACACAAAGTTGTTAATAATCCTTCTGAAGGAAATCAAAGAAAAGTTGTAAATGCAGTTGGGGTTCAAACTACTGCACCTGTTGGTGAAGTTAGTTATTTCAAGGTAAGCTCAGCAACTAAAAAGATGTTTCCACATATGACAGCCGGACTAAATATTGCAGCATATGATGCAAATCACAATAGAGTTGAATACAATCCTGAAGCACTTCAAGTAAGTCTCTCAGGAGTTGAAGGGACGGTTTCTGGAACTGCTATTACAGCTGCCAATTCAGGTACTGCTAAAATCACAGTTTCACTGGGAAATGCCAGTGGAGAAACTTCAATAGAGATATTAGGAGCTATTTCAGAAATAAACAGTAAGCATTCTTCAATCTATCTAAATCCTGGCGCTTCCATAGACTTAGGTTCATTCGTTGGAAAAGATGCTGCTGGAAACACTGTTACACTTCCTAATCATGAATTAGGTTTTGAAATCATTGGAAACATCGGTACAATATCCGATAATAAAACATTTGTGGCTGGTGCTGAAAATACATCAGGTGCAATCGTAGTTAAAAAAGGCGAAGCTAAAGAAGTAATACCTGTTTCTATTGGATCTGTTACAAAGGATATGGGCACAGAAGAAATGTTACAAGAATTTTCAGCTTCTACCTATCCAGAAACTGTGCTATCAAATGCAGAACTTGATTTAGAATCTAAAGAGGATCAAATCTCTATTAGATTAAAATATGAATTCAATAAAGTTGAAAAAGGAAATAGAGCTGCATACTTGAACTTCCAACCGTCTAATGGTGGTATCGACTTAGGACAAGCATCTAAAGTAGGTTTTTGGATAAAAGGAGATGCAAAGGGAGAAAAACTTCGTGGAACTGTAGTAGATGGAAACGGCACAGAAGTAGCTATTGATTTCCTACCAACTATAGATTTTGAAGATTGGAAATATGTAGAAACTAATATTCCTAATAATTTATCTGGAAATATTAAATTCAAGAGATTATATCTAGTTGAAAGCAATTTAGAGAAGATGTATTCTGGACAAGTGTCTGTATATGGACTGACTGCATCAGAAAAGACTCCAATAAATACGGAAATTCTACCTGAGAAATCAAGAGTACACGACCCGATGAACTATAAACCTGAATCACTTGAAGGAGTAGCAAAATTAACTATCGCTGCCTACCCTAATGGGCTTAATGAATATACGGGATATAGTGCAACAGACACTCTTAGAGATTATTTAAACTCTAAAAATGTCGTAGCTATGTTAAATTCTACTAACACCGATTTCTTCAACAGCTTAACTGCCGGAAACAAGTTTTTAGGAAATGGAACTTATGGTGAAAATTCTTACTATAATACTCTATTCTTGACTTTACAATCCAATGAAAGCGGACTTAGAGCTGCCAATGCAAATCAATGGTTGAAACTAAAGGAAAAGCTAACTAATGCTGGTGAACAAAATATAGTACTTCTTTTACAAAATAGTATCTCTAAATTTGGAGACTACAGAGAAGCAGCATTATTAAATGAACTATTAGAAACTGCTGCCAAAAAAGGTAAGACTGTGCTAGTCGTTGAAGCTGGAAACAAATCTACTGTGGAACTGAAAAATGGAGTAAGATATGTAACTTTAAAGACTACTGGAGTTTCTACTAAATCTGATATAGAGAAAATTTCAACATTTGATATCTATATAAACAATGGTGCCCTATCTTATGAAATAGGAAAAATGTACTAAAAAAAATAGATCTACATCATTATTGATGTAGATCTTCTTTATTTAAATGTTCTTTTTTATCCGCAATTATATCTGTTACAAAGGAAGCCAAAAACAATCCGATTGAACCATAATAAAGCCCTTTTTGATTATCGATTGGACAAACTCCTGGTGGTAATGTCATTCTAATTTGAGCAATTCTATAAAATCCTATAATTGCAACTATTATGCCTAAGACAAATAGTCCGTTGGAAAATTTTTTCATATTGTTCTTTTTCATCAATACCTCTCCTTTCAGTATAGATGCCCTATTTAATATCTCTCAATCATAAAGATTTATATGCATAGTCTATATACGATAACTCTACCCCATGTAATTCAAATGTATCAATTTCTGAATATTGTATTTCTATATCTTCAAACTCTCTCAAAGAATAGTTATCTATTGGAGATAAAGTCACAAATTCTTCGTTGACTTCACTTAAATATCCATAGTATAAATCATCATCTTCTTCCAGTGTGAATACTACTAATTGTTTATCATCATGAGATATTTTTATAGACATCTCTAATAAACTTGAATTTGAATCTTCAAGTAAAATATCTAGACTATTTTCTAAGTCCATGGAATCATATACGCCAAGTTCTTTAGACAGCTTTATATACTGCTTAACACTGTATAAATATCTGCTTCCAGAGTCAATTTTAGTTATTTGATCTGTCTTAAATAATTGAAAGCTTGAGAAACATCCTTTTTTATCTACCGTTTTCATCATTGTAAAAGTGTCGTCATAGGCAATAATATATCCTACATAAAAATAGTCCTCATCATTATTCAAATACACTTCAGACAATTTATCCATAAATTGTTTCATATTAAACATATCTTTCTCCATCTCCATATGTTAATTAACCCAAATTTCAGTCATAGAAACTATTCTATCACCGTCTAATACAAATTCAAAAAGCGTGCCTATAACAGTTGCATTAGGATGCAACTCTGAAGGAACTTTAATTTCAGCAAATTCTTTGAACTCTTCAAAGTTTTTAGTGGTATATAGTTTGTCTTCAGTTTCTTCAACAAATAAATTTCCAACATCATAGAAAGTAAATACTGTGTTTTCATCTACAATCAGTTCAATAGTTTCTTCCGATTCATTATATATCTCATACCAATTAGGATTATCAGATATATCTATTCCCAGTTCATCTATTCTCTTCTCATCATTTTCATCATCTAGCAAAAGAAATTCAAACTCATCTATTTCTATTGTGTTTTCGTTTATAGACT
The DNA here is from genome assembly GCA_012728335.1 of Tissierellia bacterium. Lineage (GTDB taxonomy): Bacteria > Bacillota > Clostridia > Tissierellales > Peptoniphilaceae > JAAYFG01. The sequence continues at coordinate 14,817 of JAAYFG010000127.1, forward strand.
CCATTTTCCCAGTGATGCACTTTTCATCTTTAATCACTGAACTTTTCCCACAACCTACTAATAACAACATCATAGCTAACAAAATATATAAGGTCTTCTTCATCGTCATAATATCCTTTATTTAAGTATTTTTTTAATCAATTTCAATTTTCTATTTGTATATGGATGATATCTGATATCCAAATCAGCTATTTCCGATTTTACAAAAATAGTTTTCTTATGAGAAAAAGTATCAAAACTATTCTTTCCATGATACCGTCCCATACCACTATTTCCTACTCCACCAAAACCTGTATGGTGACCTGTAAAATGAGTCACCGTATCGTTCACACAACCGCCTCCAAAAGAGATTTCACCAAGAATTCGACCAATAGTATCATCGCTGTTTGAAAACAGATACAGGGCCAATGGCTTAGGTTTAGACTTAATGATTTTCACTGCATCATCTATGTCTTTATAAGAAATGATTGGCAACAAAGGTCCAAATATCTCTTCCCCCATAATTATGGAATTATTATCAGGTTCATCTATTAAAGTGAAATCGATTTGCATGCTTTTATCATTACAATTTCCACCAAAAATTATATCTTCATCTTCCATAAAAGAAATCAATCTCTCGTATTGACTGCAATTGATAATTTTTGCATGATTATTTGAATAGTAGTCTTCAGAATGATATATTCTACGGATTTCCTTTTCCATTTCTTCGATTAATTGTTTCTTCACAATTTCATCTACTAAAACATAGTCTGGTGCAATGCAAGTTTGCCCACTATTAATAAGTTTACCAAATACTATTCTCTTTGCAGTTTTTTTTATATTCGCACTATTGTCAACTATGCAAGGCGATTTTCCACCTAGTTCCAAGGTTACAGGAGTAAGGTTTTTAGAAGCAGCTTCCATTACTATTCGCCCTACTTTTTCACTACCTGTAAAAAATATATAGTCATATGTTTTTTCTAATAATATGGTATTTATCTCTCTGCCACCTTCAAAAAATACGACTTCTCCATTGGCAAAGACTTCTTCTATTATTTCTTTCATGATTTTAGAAGTTTCTGGAGTGTCTTTAGAAGTCTTTAAAATAGCACAATTCCCTGCTGCAATCGCTCCAATAAGTGGCACAAATAGCAATTGAAAAGGGTAGTTCCAAGGAGCCATAATTAACGCTACTCCATATGGCTCAGGCATTTCATATACACTGCCTGGCATCTGTGTCAATCCAACTCTTTTTCTATCTTTAGACATCCAAGACTTCAAATGTTTTCTAGTAAAACTTAGCTCACTTAAAACAAGTCCGACTTCGGTCATATAACCTTCAAAGTCGGATTTATTTAAGTCACTTTTAAGTGCATTATTTATTTTTTCAGTATTGCTATCTATTGAAGCATACAATTTATCAAGAGTTTCAACTCTATAATCATATGATTTAGTCAGTCCTGAATTAAATACATCTCTGACCGCTTCAATTTTTTCTTCTATTTCGATGCTTTTCAAAACATCACCTACTTTCTTAAGGTGATTAATTATCTACTCTAGTTATTTTTGCTCCTAGGCTTCTGAACTTGTCTTCCACATTTTCATATCCTCTATCAATATGATATATGTCATTTATTTCTGTAACGCCTTCAGCAGTAAGACCTGCTAGTATAAGTGCAGCACCACTTCTCAAATCAGTAGCTCTAACACTTGTACCATGTAGTGGTACATTTCCATTGATGATTGCAGATCTTCCGTCTATGGAAATATCCGCTCCCATTTTCTTGAACTCTCCCACATGCATAAATCTATTCTCAAATACAGTTTCAATTGCAACATTAATGCCTTCACATCTAGTCATAAGCGCAATGAACTGAGCTTGCATATCCGTAGGAAATCCTGGATAAGGAAGCGTCTTTATATCAATAGAATTAAGTTTTTTACCGGCAATAACTCTTATATCTTCATCATTTACAATTACTTCACAACCAGTTTCAATAAGTTTAGCAATAATAGGTTTTAAATGATCTGGAATAACATTATCTACGACAATATCTCCACCAGTTATTGCTGCTGCAACCATAAAAGTACCTGCTTCTATTCTGTCAGGTATGATTTGATGTCTTGCTCCACCAAGTTTTTCAACTCCACGTATTGTGATACTTGATGTTCCGGCACCTTTTATATTTCCACCTAGTTTTCTTAAAAAGTTTGATAAATCTACTATCTCCGGTTCCATAGCAGCATTTTCTATTACAGTTTCACCTTCAGCCATAACTGCAGCCATCATGATGTTTTCTGTTGCCCCTACTGAAGGGAAATCTAAGTAAATCTTGTCCCCTACTAATCTATCAGAACTTGCCATAATATATGACTCTAAAGAATTGATATCTCCGACAGATTCTTCTATTTTTGCACCTAATGATTTAAAACCCTTTAAATGTAAATCAATAGGTCTAGTTCCAATCGCACATCCACCTGGCAATGAATTCTTTGCCTTACCTAGTCTAGTTAATAAAGGTCCCATTACTAAAAAAGAAGCACGCATTTTATTCATCAATTCATAGTTTGTTTCATAGTTATTAACATCTTTTGAATTTATAAGTATAGTTCCATCTTCATATTCTTCAACTCTTGACCCTAGTGCCTTTAACACTTCGATCATTACTTCTACGTCTTTTAGTTTTGGTACATCTTCTAAAATAATATCTTCAGTTCCAAGTAACGATGCTGCTAAAATTGGCAAACTAGCGTTTTTTGCACCACTAACTCTAACTTTTCCCGTCAAACGTGGGCTTTTTTCCACTAGTAATTTTTCCAAATAAATCCCTCCATTGATATCTTACATATATATAAATCTCTATTATCTTCAAATAATTATTAACTCCTTTATATTATAACCTTTTTACCCCATTTTTTAAAGCTTGTATTTTAAATAGTCCAATTTATTGGAACGAATTCCAAATAATTTGAAATTTTGTTATTGACGACCTTAATTATTGATGCTATAATTAGTAATTGTTAGTATTGATGTGGTGGGTATAGCCTAGTGGTTAGGGCGCCAGATTGTGGCTCTGGAG
>JAAYFG010000128.1 GCA_012728335.1 Tissierellia bacterium
CTAAAGCTTAACTAAACCCCCAGTCTAACTGGGGGTTTTCTCTTACAAAAATGGCTAAACCACAATTGGTTTAGCCATTATTATTATGCAATTATACTGCTGCTAACATTTCTAACCAGAAAGAATCATGTTCTTCAACAGGTTTTTCTTCTACTGGTTTCTCTTCAGCTGGTTTTTCTTCTGGAACTTCTTCAACAGCTGGAGCTGTTTCAACTACTATTCTGCCTTCAACAACAGGATTAATAGTTCCTTTTTCCTTAATGTATTCAGCTAATACTTCTGATAGAAGTGGATATTCAGCAAGAACTTTAGCGCCCTTAAACATTTCGTATCCGTCTCCACCAATTGCCATAAAGTCATTAGTAACTAGTGTATAAGTTTTTTCTGGGTCTAGTAATTCTCCGCCAACTTTAACTTCGAATACTCTATTGCCAGCTTCTTTAGCTTCATCAAATTTAAATGTCATACCAGCTACTTGTGGGAATCCACCTGCTAGTTCTGGATAAGATTTAATTCCATGTTCTAAAGCTTCAACTATTGCACTACCTTTAACTTCAATTTTTACTGGATAGTTAGCAAATGGGAATGTTAATAGTACGTCGCCCATTTTTACATCGCCAGCTTTGATGCTTGCTCTGATTCCGCCACCATTTGTAATAGCAACGTCTGATTCAGTAGCTTCTAACATAGCATCAGTAATTAAATTACCTAAATTAGTTTCTTGTTTTCTGTTAAATTCTCTTTCACCGTTAAGTTCAACTTCAGTTTTACCAATAACAGTTTCTAAGAAAGGTTTATTTTCTTCATTAACTTTTTCAATGCCTTTTACTATAGCTTCATTAGCTTCAAATTCTTTTGCTGCTTCAAATTCAACTAATTCTGCTTTTTTAGAAACAACTTTTCCACCTTCAACTTCAAGAGTAACTACTCCGATGTTTTTAAGATGTTCGCCAGTTTGAGCGATAAGAGTTTCTTTAACTAATTTACCTTCATCAAGTTTAGTATGGCTGTGTCCGTCAACGATTAAATCGATTCCTTCAACATTTTCAGCTACTAAGTCTGATCTGTCAGTACTTTCTTCGTCTAATCCTAAGTGAGCAAGAGCTATGATAACTTCTGCGCCTTCTTCTTTAAGTTTAGCTACCATTTCTTTAGCTACTTCAATAGTTCCTTTAAATTCGTAACCTTCTGTATTTAGAGGGTTAGATTTTGTTTTTGTTTCTGGAGTAGATAGTCCAAAAATACCTACCTTAACGCCACCTACTTCTTTGATTGCATATGCGTCAAAAGGATTTGAGCCATCTGCTTCTTTAACAACATTTGCAGAAAGTATTTTAACTTTGTCAGCTTTCTTTAATTCTAAAAGTCTGTCAATTCCATAGTTAAAATCATGGTTTCCTGGAACTGTAAAATCAAATCCAATTTCTGCCATTAAATCAACCATTGATTGACCTCTTGAAATTGTTGCAAAAGTAGTACCATGGATAGTATCACCAGCGTCTAATACTAATGTATTAGGATTTTCAGCTTTAACATTTTCAACAAATGTTTTTAGTTTAGCATATCCAATTTTACTTCCTTCACCTTTGTCGTTAAGGTCAGTTTCTGCATTACCGTGTACGTCATTCACATGAATGATTTTGATTTCAGTTTTACCATCTGCCTTTGCAGTTTCTGGAACAATTACCATACCTAGAACCATAATAAGCGCTAAAGCAAGTGCTAAAACTTTTACTCTCTTGTTTCTCATACAAATCCTCCTTAAAATTTAATTGCTTATACTTCTATATTACCACAATTATAGGTAAAACTAACATTTTACACGAAGAAAAAGTGATAATACTTAATTTAACACAATTATTTATTAAGTTCTGCTTTCAATACTTCGACTTTATCAGTTTTTTCCCATGATAAATCTAAATCTTCTCTACCGAAATGTCCATAAGAAGCCACATCTTTGTATATTGGTCTCCTTAAGTCTAAGTTTGCGATAATAGCAGCAGGTCTTAAGTCAAAATGTTTTTTTACTATTTCTTCAATTTCGTTATCACTTAATTTACCTGTCCCAAAAGTATCAACATAAACTGAAAGTGGATAAGCAACACCTATTGCATAGCTAAGCCCAATTTCACACTTGTCAGCCAATCCAGCAGCAACTATGTTTTTAGCAACATATCTAGCTGCATAACTCGCTGATCTGTCTACTTTTGTAGGATCTTTCCCTGAGAAAGCTCCCCCACCGTGTCTTGCCATACCACCATAAGTATCAACTATAATCTTTCTTCCAGTAAGTCCAGCATCTCCCAGTGGACCACCTATTACAAATCTACCAGTTGGGTTTACGTATATCTTAGTATTTTCATCCATCATTTCACTTGGAACTACTACATTAATGATTTCTCTAATCACATCTTCTCTTATAGTTTCCAAAGTTACTTCTTCATCATGTTGAGTAGATAACACTATATTTTCTATTCTCTTAGGAATATTGTTCTCATATTCAACTGTTACTTGAGTTTTCCCATCTGGTCTTAAATAAGGTAATAACCCAGACTTTCTAACATCTGAAAGTTTTCTTGCCATTTTATGCGCAAGTGAAATAGGAAGTGGCATAAGCTCTTCCGTTTCGTTACATGCATAACCAAACATTATACCTTGGTCTCCAGCACCTATTCTATCGTATTCGTCTTCATGGTCGTCTCTATCAACTCCCATTGCAATATCTGCTGACTGTTCCTTAATCGATGAAAGCACAGCACAAGTGTCTGCGTCGAAACCATACTTAGCTCTAGTATAGCCAATTTCTCTAACAGTGTCCCTTGCTATCTCTTGAAAATCCACATAGGTATTAGTAGAAATTTCACCTGTAATCATAATAAGTCCAGTACTAGCCATAGTTTCACAAGCTACTCTAGCATTTGGATCCTTCGCTAATATTGCGTCAAGTATCGCATCAGAAATTTGGTCACACACTTTGTCTGGGTGTCCTTCAGTTACTGATTCCGATGTAAAAAGCCATTTATCCATTTATATATCCTCCTTTTAACATAAAAAAACCCATTCCAAAAGAATGAGTTGTTATTTCTGTCCTCATCTTTCGGTATTCACCGTGGGATTTAGCACCACTAATAAGGTTGCTGGATTTCACAGGGCCCATTCCCTCCATCACTCAAAATAAGGTTTTTCATTATGCTATTTTATTTAATTATACAGCAAAGAGAGAATTATTTAAAGACTAATCTTTATAAAGTTTCAACATCACTCTTTACTTTGTATATTACATTTTTTCTCTCAATTATGATGCTAGCCCTATCACTAAGTCTTTTGTCAGTCTTAATAAGCTCCAAAAGCGCCTCATTTGGATTTATAGCTATAGGGTTACCCATCAGGCTTAACATTGAAAAATCTCCTGTTGTGTCCCCATATGCGTAGCTATTTTCCACATCTACATCATATAGTTTAACCAACTCTGCTATAGCGTGGTTTTTACTGTCACTTCCCCACATTGGAACTATTTCACCTGTTATTTTGTTTTCTTCGTCAACTTTGTACTCAGTTCCGCGCCAATCAGTTGCTTTGTACATATTAGCCATTCTAGAAACCAAAAAATCTGGGCTTCCTGATACGAAAAATATTAGATGTCCCATTTCTCTATGCCATAATAATTGGTCTCTCGAATACTTAAATATATATTCTCCACTATCACTAATCGTGTGATCAGCAATATAGTTTACAAAGTCCTTGTCAATTCCCTTTAGGTGTTCCAAATAGACATGTGCCAATAGTTCAAGATACTCTTCATAATCTCCATATCTCTTTTTCCACTCAGTATATAGATCTTCTACTTCAGTAAACCAAATCTTCCTAGGTATGACTTCGTAGTTCATCAGTTTTTCAAAATGGCGAATCATAAGTGATTCTCTATATATCGTTCCGTCTATATCAAAAAATGCTGCTATTTTACCCATAATTCACCTCTTAATCTAATTACCATAAATAAACTAATACCATTATCGCTATCAAAACTATGAAGATTGGTGCAAAAGTAATAAGTGCAGAGATATATAGTGCTTTTTTGTCATCTTTTTCCATTAGGTCTTCAATATGAACATCGTCATACATACCATTGTATTTTTCATCAGCTTTTTCTTTTTTATCTTTTAACGCATCCATGGTCTTGTCCAATTTCTTTTGAAAAAACACTCTATCACTCCTTTTTTGTATTATACCATAATTAGATTGATATTATTCAAAAAACATCTTCAAACCTTTCGGTTTGAAGATGTTAGTTTTATTCTTCATTCAAGTGATGATGACATGCTACGAAATGTCCTGGTCTTTTCTCTTCAAGCACAGGAGTTACTGTATTACAGATTTCATCAGCATATTTACATCTCGTGTGGAATTTACATCCTTTAGGAGGTCTAATAGGTGAAGGAATATCTCCTTCAAGTATTTGAATTTCCTTCCTATTGTCTGAATCCGTAGTTGGAATAGCTGCAAGTAGCGCTTCAGTATACGGATGCATTGGATGACTGTAAAGTTCTCCTGTGTCGGCTAACTCTACAATATTTCCTAAATACATTACTGCAACTCTATCACTTATATACTTTATAACACTAAGGTCATGAGATATAAATAGATAAGTCAAATTGTCTTTCTCTTTTAAATCCAGTAATAGATTTATAATTTGAGACTGAATAGAAACGTCTAGTGCTGAAACAGCCTCGTCACATACTATGAACTCAGGTTGTAATGCAACACTTCTCGCTATACCAATTCTCTGTCTTTGACCACCTGAGAATTGATGTGGATACCTATGAATAAAATACGGTGCAAGTCCACAGTCTTCCATTATCTTTAAGATATAGTCTTGTTTGTTTTCCATATTTTTAAACTTAGGATGGGCGTTTAGTCCCTCAGATATAATCTGTCCAACTGTAAGTCTTGGATTAAGTGAAGAGTATGGGTCTTGGAAAATAAGTTGTAATTGGTCTCTTATTTCTCTCATTTCCGTATCTTCAAGATTCGCCAAGTTTACACCAATTCCTTTTTCTGCGCTATATGCTTCAAAATTAGGATTGTCTTTTACGGTTCCCAACAATTGGTCCATATCTGCTTTATTTCTTTCCAGTTTCTTTTCCAGTTCAGCAATTTTATTAATTTGGTCTGCACTTAGCTCTTTAGTAGGTTCACCATTTGCTATTACTGGTTTTACGCTATTTTTAATCTTCGTTAATTCACAGTTTAAGTTAAATTCTTCCATAAGAAGTTTCGATACTTTTTCATCGTCTTTAACTAGGACCATAGCACCGGCAAGTTCAATTATGTCGTAGAATAAGTGTCTTGCTTTCTTTTCAACGTCTTTAAGTGATTCAATAGCTTTTAACTTTTCTGTCTCATCAGAGATTTTTTCGATTTCATCTATCTTTTTATTCTTCTCAGATTCAGCTGCAATGAATTTCTTCTTGTTTTCTGGGTAGTTTTTAATATTCTCTTTAACATATTTAGGATTGACCTCATATATATTAGTTCCATAATACATAGTTCTACCGTCAGTTTGTTCGTATAATTGAAGAATGGATCTACCAAGAGTAGATTTACCACAACCTGACTCTCCTACTAAACCAAGAGTTTCACCTTTGTAGATATTTACTGTAACTCCGTCATTGGCTCTAACGTATAATTGCTCGCCTTTACCGAAAAAGGACTTTTTGCCAACTGGGAAGTACTGTTTTAGATCTTCAATTTTTAATAGAATTTCTTTTTGTTCTTGTTTACTCATTAGAACGTACCTCCTTTCGAGGATAGAAACATCTCATTAAATGTCCTGGTTCAATTTCAATAAAATCAGGTTCTTCATTATCACATTTTGCAGTTCTGTATTTACATCTAGGTGCAAATTTACATCCCTTAGGTAAATTAAGTGGATGTGGAACTGCTCCAGGGATAGGCTCAAGTTTTTGATCTTGAGGAGTATCTAGTCTAGGAATAGATACCATCAATCCCTCTGTATATGGATGTTGGTATTGACTCTTTGTGCCAAAAATGGTCTTAGCTGGCGCAAGTTCAACTACCTGTCCACAATACATTACAGCTACATCATCAGCCATCTCATTTATTACTCCAAGGTCATGGGTAATAAACAGAATTGAAGTTCCTATTTCGCTTTTCAAATCATTCATAAGTTTAAGGATTTGAGCTTGAATAGTTACGTCAAGAGCTGTTGTAGGCTCATCGGCAATAAGTAGTTTAGGTCTACATGCCAAAGCCATAGCTATCATAACACGTTGTCTCATACCACCAGATAATTGATGTGGATACTGTTGAGCCACTTCTTCCGGATTCGGTATTTTAACTAGTGATAACATTTCTATTACTTTTTCATTTGCTTCTTTTTTAGTCATACCTTGATGTATGATTATCGGTTCAGCAACTTGTCTCTCTACTGTAAATATTGGATTTAGCGAAGTCATTGGCTCTTGGAATATTACAGAAACATCATTTCCTCTTATTCCAGTCATATCTTTGATTTCAACTTTAGTTAAGTCTCTTCCTTCAAATAGGATTTCCCCGTCATGAATATATCCATTACCATCAAGTAGTTTAATAATACTCATCGCTGATACACTTTTTCCAGATCCACTTTCCCCTACTATACCAAGAGTTTTTCCTGCATCTACAGAATAGGAAACTCCATTAACAGCTTTTACTATACCCTTCTTAGTAGTGAAGTAAGTGTGTAGATTTTTAATTTCTAATAAAGCCACGAATTTCCCTCCTATCTTTCTCTTGACTTAGGATCAATTGCGTCTCTTAATCCTTCACCAATAATATTTATACAGATAACACTAACACTCAGTACAATAGATGTATAAACCCATCTCCATGGATACTGTTGAATTACTTTACTGTCTTTTGCTGCATACAGCATATTACCCCAAGTAGGTTGAGGAGGTTGAACTCCGAATCCTAAGAAGGATAAAGTTGCTTCAGTTAACATACTAGATGCGAAACTAAGTGTTGCAGAAACGATTATAACTGAAATAACATTTGGTAATATATGTTTAAATACAATGTTTGTATTTTTAATTCCTAATGCTCTCGCCGCAGTTACATATTCTTGCTCACGTACAGAAAGTACTTGCGCACGAACAGTTCTTTGTATTGACGGCCAGCTTAATAGACCTAGTACTACCATTATCATAAATGTCTTTTGATTAGGTTCAATTCTATTACCTATCAGAGCACTTAGTATCATGGCAAAAGGTAAGAATGGAAGTGATGATACCATTTCCGAAATCCTTTGAAGAACTAAGTCGATTCTTCCTCCATAGTATCCTGATACACCACCGACTATTACACCGATGATTACAGATATTACTACTGCTACAGCACCTACGAACAGTGACATTCTACCACCGTTAAGTAGTCTCTTAGCAACGTCTCTACCACTTTCATCTGTACCGAATAAATATCCCTTTAATCCCCATGCTTCTGCATTTCCGTTTTCATCTACAACATAGTTTTGATAGAATCCAGTAAATACATTTGCATATGACTTATCTTGAATCTTAGTTGGGATATCTGATTGTTTGTAGTTATTAGCTCCCCAAGCATACACTTTACCTGAATCTGTAAGAACAGTATAGTGATTTCTACCACTTTGTATAGCTATAGGATTTCCTTCTATTTCAGGAACTTCATTTTGTTTATGAACACTTGTATATCCCCAAACATGAACTTTTCCATCTGCAGTTATTGCTGCAGCTGATTCTAATGTTGAAGCAATATCTACTACATTCTCTAAATCAGTTGGAAGCCCAGTTTTAACAGCACTACTTTGAGTTCCAAGATAAACTACTTTTCCTTCATTCGTAAGTGCTATTGCTGAGTTGGAAGTTGTAGTAACTTTTTTAATCTGTCCTTGATATTCTGTAAATTCATTGAAATCATTGTTCATTGAGTTACCAAATCCATAGACTTGTCCATCTTCTGTTACTGCATATGACATTTGATTACCAGCCGCTATATCAACTACCCCACCTTGAGTAGTTAAATTGAAGGGTGCATTTATTTGTTGATGTCTGTCATTACCCCAAGCGTATAATCTACCTGATTCATCTACTGCTAATACATGGTCTGTACCAGCTTCAACATTTACAATTTTAGCATTCTTAACATCTTCAGGAATTTTGTCTATACTAATAGTTTCAGTTATTCTAGGCTTACCCCAAACATATACTTTACCATTATTATCAACTCCTACTGAAAATGAAGATCCAGCACTAATGTCTTTTGCATTATTCTGTAATTCTTTAGGAATTTCCAAAAGGTCGAAACCTGGGCTTATATGTGCTTGACTCGTTTCCGAAAAAGAAAGGTCTATTGGCCAAATAAGTGGTCCTATAAGCATTACTGCAACTATTAAAAGAAATATTCCCAGTCCAACCATTGCTACTTTGTCATCTCTAAATGAATTTATAATGGTTTTTAATGGACTTTCTATATCATCTTCTACAAATATATCTTGTTTATCTTTGCCTCCAAATAAGTTAAGCATTAACATGGAGGAAAATGATCTTTTATTTTTCTTATTATCGCTCATTTTATTCCTCCTATTTGTCAACTCTAACTCTTGGATCTACAATTCCGTAACTTAAGTCAGATATTAATGTTCCCATAAGCGCAATGATTATGTATAACATTTGTATTGCTAAAGCCACATTGTAGTCTTGATTGTTAAGAGCGTCGATATTGAACTTACCCATTCCTGTTAAGTTGAACATTGACTCTACTACTAGCGAACCAGAGAATATGCTCATAAACCAGTTAATTATAAGCGTAACAACTGTTAAAAGCGCATTTCTCCATGCATGAGAGTAAATAACTACTTTCTCTTTTAAACCTTTTGCACGTGCAGTCTTAATACAGTCCATAGCAAGTGCGTCACTCATGGCAGCTCTAACATATCTAGTCATTCCACCTAGAGAACCTATAATAAGTATTATTAAAGGTAAAGCTAAATGCCATAGTGTATCAAGCATAGCTTGAGTTGATGTACCACTGAAGTTAGGGGTTTTCATACCACTAACTGGGAACCATCCAAGTTTTACCGAGAATATGAATATAAATAATATCGAAATTATAAACGTCGGTAAACTGTATCCTATTACGGTTAATACTTGAACTACTTTATCAAATATGCTATTTTTCTTTAATGCACATTGAATACCTAGAGGTATAGTAATCAACAGCCCTATTATAACGACAAAAACATTCATTATTATCGTCAATTTAAGTGGCGCCTTTACTACATCTACTACTGGTCTTCTATACTGTAATGATTGACCAAAATCTAGTTTAAGCATTCCTTTAAACCAGTTTATATATCTAACTGGCAGTGGATCGTTTAGTCCCATCTCCTCACGCAACCTGTCATATCTTATCTGATATTCCTCAGGAGTAAATGATTCTTTAACTGGCTCTAATTGTGCTCTTGCAGGGTCTCCCGGAATCAAATTATAAAGGAAAAAAAGAACCAAGCTCATAACTAGAAAAACAAATATCATATAAAACACTCTTTTTGTTATATATTTAAACATCTTTCTACCTACCTATCATCGAATTTGTTTTTAATTATGTGTGGTTATAATTTATAACTATTTTTCAGAAAAACGTAGTAGCACAATAGTGATACTACGTTTTTCTTGAAAATCTCAATATTCAATTGTAATATTCAATTATTCTCCAAGTTCAGAATACATTACTACTTCCCAAGCTCTCAAGAATGGAGAGTTTGTATAAGTTGTAATTCTTTCGTTGTAGAAGTCATAATACTCATTTGAGTATAGAGGTATATCTGGTAATAATTGATTCCATCTACTGATATACTTCACATAGTTTTCTTTAAATCCTTCTTTGTCAGCTCCGTCAATTCTAATCATGTCTTTTGTAGATTGAGCTAATTCTTCATCTCTAATAAAGTTAGTATTGTAGTTACCACCCATAAATTGTTCATCAGTTGAATAGTTATATTCAGCAGATTGAATACTTGCTGGGAAGTTTGTAGCTAAGTTAAACATTCCATAAGTTGGAACTGCATATTTAGGATCTTGTCCTGCATCTCTTGAAACATAGCTTAGTAACTCAGAGAATGTCATAACTGATTTATTAATTTTAATACCAGCTGCAGTTAAATCAGGGTTCTCTTGAAGTTTAACTGATAACAAGTCTGAAACTTCGTTGTTTTCTGAAGAAGCCCATTCAATAACTAGTGGCATTAATTCGCCATCTACATCTTTATATCTAATACCATCAGTATAAGCGCCGCCTTCAGCATTTAGAGTCCAGCCACCTTCTTCTAGAAGTCTAACTGCTTCATCTGGGTTATATGAGTATTGGTTTAATACTTCGTTTAATTGTGCTTTTGTTTCTTGGTACATCCATTGAGCTTCACCATAAGGTCCATTTACTACAGAACCAAATCCGCCTGTAAATGAGTTAGCAAAGTCAACTCTGTCTAATAGATAAGCTATAGCTTGTCTAACTTCAACGAATTGAGTTGGTCCATAGTCACAAGTGAAAGTAAGCTTACCATATCCAGGTCTTGGATAATGGAATGATTTGTATCCGCCTTGTGCTTCTAAGTCAAGACCAGTGTTGATTTCTTCTCCACCACCAGCTTGGAATATAACGTCGATTGAACAAGTTTTAAGTTCGTCGTATTGTGTATCTTTATTTATTTTCTTCATTATGATTGTTTCAATAGCAGGTTTTTGTCCTTCCCAGTTACCAGCAAAGTTAGGGTTGATTTTTGCAGTTGCCATTTTAGCAGTTTCATCATAATCAACTATTTCGTATGCACCGTTACATGGTCTTGGAAGTGCGTATCTACCATCTGTTATAGCCTTTTCATGTTCTTCTTTAGTAAAGTCTTTAGATAGATAAACTCCATTTCCGTCATCTAAAACGTCCATTTCTTCATCGCCAGTCCAGAAGTTAATATCTATTGGAGCTACTTGAATCAATGGTAATTCATAAAAGAATGGTAAGTTAGCAGCGTCAATAGTAACAGAATATGTTAATTCGTCGATAAGTTTAACTCCAGAAAATTCTTTTGCTTCTCCTGAGTTATATGCTTTATAGCCTACAAACTTATCTCCTGCATTACCTGGAGCACCCATTTCCATTATTGCTGGAGATGCCCATAATAAGTAGCTAGCAACGAAATCTTTTGCTTTAAGATCATTTCCGTCAGCCCATTTTAAACCGTCTCTAAGTTTTAGAGTATAAGTTTTTGAACCGTCTTCATTTTCTGTAACTTCGTGGCTTTCAACTAAACTATCATTAATGTGGAATTCACCCATTGCGTCATTTTCTACTGTAGAGCTTCTGCTCATTAGAATGAATTCATAGTCAGCAGCACCATTTTGCCACTCTGAAGTCCAGTCCCCTGATAATTCAGTAGTATTACCAATAATAATTTGGTTTCCACCACTTACAACTTCTTCTCCACCTGTTTCTTCTCCGCCTTCTTCAACTGGAGCAGCAGGTTCTGGAGTTTCTGCTTTGTCTTTGTTTCCACAAGCCGTTAATGTAACACTAAGTACCATTACTAGTGCTAATAATAACGCCAAATGTTTCTTTTTCATCTTACTTCCTCCTTTTTGTAGTCCCTTAAATGAAAAAATTTAGTTATACTAAATAAACTCCATTTAAATTCATTTTTGTTAATGAAAAGACTCAAGATAATGTATCGTCTTTCATCTATTTTAATACCTTTCACCAATTATTTCAACTATAATTAATTATTTACCAGGCAATAATGGTTACATATGTGCAAACTCCTTAGTTCATAAGTATTTTTTTCAATTTCATACAGAGTTCAATATATCGTTTTCCCACGTATACCTAGCTTTTAACACTTTATCACTCTATCTTTTAGTTTTAACAACATCTTTTTATAGAATAAAATGAACTGTTATTCTATATTTTAAATAACAGTTCATTTTCGCCATTTTATTTCATTATATTGAAACTACTTGTCTATTTCGGCATACATAATAACTTCCCAAGCTCTTCTAAAAGGATAATTATCATAATTTGATATTCTTTCATTATAAAAATCATAATTTTCATTTGAATAAAGAGGTATATCTGGAAGCAATTCATTCCATCTACTCATAAATTCTACATAGTATTTCTTAAAACCATCTTTGTCTGTTCCTTCTACTCCAATCATATTTTTAGCAATTGAAGCTAATTCCTCATCTCTAATAAAATTTTTATTGTAATTGCCACCCATAAACTGATCTTCTGTTGAGTAATTATATTCAAATGTTTGAATTGAGGCATGGAAGGTTGTCGACATATTGAACATATGAAAAGTAGGGACACCATATTTAGAATCTTGTGCACCATCTCTGGCTGCATAGTTCAACAACTCAGGGAATGTCATAACACTTCTGTTAATCTTTATTCCAGCATTTATTAAGTCTGGATTTGCTTGTAGTTTGACTGCTAATAATTCTGAAACCTCGTTGTTTTC
>JAAYFG010000015.1 GCA_012728335.1 Tissierellia bacterium
CCCATAGGGAAAATATGTAGGAAACAAAAAACCAGAGACCACTATTTCTAAATGTCTCTGGTATAAAGTCCAACTTTTCGTGGTAACTGTACTTTAAGCTTTTTCCAGCTTTTATCTTGTCGTGATTATTGATTAGTCGTCTAAATCTGATTCCCATTCATGGATATTCCCATTAGTTGCTACTATTTGGTATTCATATTCCATATTACCCTTGTAGAATTCGATTTCGTACATCATTACTCCATCTTCTCTATCAAGTTTCGCTTTTGAAAATCTAACTTCTGACATTCCTACTCCCGCATGATTTACGGCGATCTGTTTTGCTTTTTCTACGCCAATATAATTATTTTCTGTTTTTGTAGCAGTGCTAGTATTTTTATTTTCAGTTCTTGATTTCTCAACATCTTTATCTAAAACTCTACCGTTTGAAACTCTTATTTCATATTCATATTTGTTGTTATTTGCTGTAAATTCTATATCATAGTATACTACGCCATCGTCAGAGTCTCTTTCTGCCTTTAGTACTTTTACATCACTAGCTTTTACTCCAGCATCTTTATATGCTATAGCTTTTGCAGCTTCTAAGCTAACTTCTGAACTAGTTTCTGTTTTACTTGAAGTTGTTGGTTGTGGTTTTACTGCTTCAACTGGTTTAATTTCTACAGGTTTGCTTGTTTGTGTTTTTGTTGTATTCTTTACATTTTTTTGCGTTCTTAGTTTTTCAACATCTTTATCAAGAATTGTTCCATCAGACATTCTAATATCATACTCATATTCAGTAGTTTCTGTATAGAAATCTACCTCGAAGTATTTAACTCCGTCGTCGGAATTTCCTTGAGTTTTGTTAAATCTAACTTCATTTGCGGTTACTCCTGCATCCTTAAATGCTATTTCTTTAGCATCTTGCATGTTTATAAATCTGCCTTGATCTGGTTTTTGTTCATGATTATTTACTACTCTATTAGTTTCTTCTCTAAGTTGTGCTCCTGATTTAGCTTCATTAGTAACGACTTTATCTAAATCTTCGATATTTTTTTTAACTACAGTTCCATCTGTTGCTAAAATATGGTATTCATATTCTGAACCTTTAGCTTCAAATTCAACTTCATATACGAATTGTCCATCTTCACGATCGAACTCAGTCCTTAATAGTAATGCTTCTGCTGGATCCACTCCCGCATCAGCAAATGCAAATTTTTGTGCATTGTCGCTTCCTATCGAATTATTTTCTGCTATTTGCTTGCTAGCAAATGATGTACCAGTTACTAATAGGACTACCGCCGCAGCTACTCCTGCTACTTTTAATAATACATTTTTTGAGTTTCCAAATATTTTTTTCATTTTTTTCTCCTTTTTTTAACCTACCTTTATCTTATTTATAGTATATGTTATGAACATTAGATGAACATTAGAGAATTTTATTTATTATTTTTGTTTGTTATTCCCTCTGTTCTTATCTTATATTTATAGTATATGTTATGAATATTAGATGAACATTAGAGAATTTTATCCTATCATTTTTGGGGTTTAATCGATTTTCGTTTATAAAGTAAATAGCACTGAGGTTAATAATTGCTCAGTGCTTTCTATATTATTATTTATTAAATTGTATAGTAAATTTACTACCATGATTAATTTTTGATTCTACCTTTATAGAGGCATGATGAAGAGATGCTATCTCCTTAACCATTGGAAGGCCAAGCCCTGCTCCTTGCGAACTACGCGCGCTATCTGATTGATAAAACCTTCCGAAGATTTTATCAATCTCCTCTTTCTCTATGCCACCTCCATTATCTTTAACCGATAGGTAGATCTGCTTGTCATCTTGACTAAGCTCAACAACTGTAGTTCCTGATATCTTCCCATATCTGTATGCGTTGTTAATAAGATTGATTAACATTCTAGAAATGAGTTCTTTGTTTCCCACTATATAGATATCTTTTTCAATATTAGATTTAATCTCAATGTCATTTTCTTTTATTAGCGCAAGATCCTTGCAAATAGCTGAAACGAGCTCACTCAAATTCAAGTTAAACATGTCGTACTCCTGAGTTCTCATCTCCAATCTTGTGAAATCTAACATATCATTTATTAGATTCGCCATCTTTTTTCCCTGCCTTTGGACTACTCTTAAGGCTCTTTGATACTCATTTGGAGTTCTTTCTTTTTCTAGCGAGAATTCCGTCTGAGCTAATATAACTGAAGTTGGTGTCCTTAATTCATGTGATGCATCCGCAGTAAATCTTCTTTGCGTGTCAAAAGATTCATCTAGTCTTGCTATCATGGAATTAAAAGTATTAGCAAGTTCATGAACTTCGTCTTTTCCACCGCCTACCTTAAGCCTTTTTTTAAGGTCTCCATCTTGTTCGATTGATTTCGCTGCTTGTGTGACGCGAAGTAGTGGTTTTAATAGTCGAGATACAATGATATATCCACCAGTAACAGCTAAAATGAATATAATTGGGAGAATTATCATCGACCATCTAGAGATAGCTTCTATTTGCTGCGCCCCCTCATGTTCTGATAGTATCCCTCTAATCCATAATCCATTTTCGGTTGTGTTGTCAAGCTTTCGATCATAAACATAGTACTTTATGGAATCAATATTTATATCTTGCATCTCACCGTCAGTAAAATCCAATACAAATGATTGTTTCTCGATAGGATTTTCACCATATAAAAGATTTCCATCAGAATCATATAAAGAGGTAAATACTCCATTTGACTCATCCAGAAAGTTTGAGTTAAGTTCTAAAAAGCCTCCCTCATGACTAATATAAAGATCAAATTCATTAATGTTTTGAGCATCTACCACATTAAGATACTCTACTTCACTAAGATTATGCCCAACACCCTCTACCAAGCTTGAACGTATACTGTCATTTATTACCTGACCACTAATAGTGATAATGACAAAATAAGTTATAGATAATGCTATAAGTAACGCTACGGCAAACCAAAGTGTGATCTTTAGTCTTATTGACATATTCTTAAACATTAGTCCTCCTTAATGGTATAGCCTCTTCCCCTTATGGTTTTTATGAGTTTAATATCCCTGCCTTCATCTATTTTCTTTCTTAAATAACTAATATATACATCTACGACATTTGTACCTCCGTCATAGTCAAAATTCCATATATGATCTTCTATCTTCTCTCTTGATATTATAATTCCTTTATTATGCATAAGATACTCAAGTAAAGCATACTCCTTTGATGAAAGGCTGATAATCTCATCCCCCCTTTTAACTTCTTGAGTAGCTATATTTAGAGATAGGTCAGCAACTTCTATCGTATTTGATGCACTACCAAATGATTTTCTAGTCATGGCTCTTAACCTTGCACTTAATTCCTCAAATGAAAATGGCTTTACAAGATAATCATCAGCTCCACTATCTAAGCCCTTAACTCTGTCTTCAATCGCATCTCTTGCTGTAAGAAACATTACCGGTGTATCTTTTCCCGCATTTCTTAACGACTTTAATACATCAAAACCATTCGCTTTTGGCATCATTATATCTAGAATTATTAAGTCATAATCAGTATAAGAAAGGATATCTATTGCTTCTTTTCCATCAAAACAGCTATCTACGCTGTATCCATCTGATTCTAATTTTTGTGAAATGATATCATTAAGATCCATTTCATCTTCACAAACAAGTACTCTCATATATACCTCCAAAATATGTATATCACTTATATTATAATACTAAACAAACATTAAAGAAACATTAGAATATTATGAGATTTAAAAAAGAATAAGCTTTAGGACGGTGTACCTAAAGCTTACTCTCGTTATACTATCTTAAAGGAATTTACTCTTCTGTAAATTCAATTGCTGGTGCTGGTTTTCCACCACTTGCCAAGTCTATCTTTGTAGCTATGAATATTACTATAAACGCTACAACTGCTCCTGGAACTATTGCACTTAGACCCCATGGGTTATTGAATGCAAATATCCAAAGCGCTGAAACTATTGTTCCTACTATGATGGCTACGAAGCCAGCTTTTTGAGTTACATCTTTCCAGAACAATCCACATACAAATGCTGCGAATGGTCCTGCAGATCTTAATGCGAAAGCACTCATCATTACTCCGATGATATCACTATTTGTAAGAGCTACTGCTAATCCAAATAATCCTGCCGCTAGCATAACTACTTTAGATATAATAACTTCCTTCTTATCATCTCTTTGTCCTTTTTTAATATAAGGCGTGTAAATATCGTTAGCAAACATTGTTGCAGTACCGATCATGTTACCTGAAGCAGATGAAATAGTTGCTGCTACTATTGACGACAATACTAATCCTGATATTAGTGGAGGTGCGAATTGAAGTGTTGCATCCGCTAAAGCTGATGCCGATTTTCCACCTGCTGCATATCCATCAATTGCTACATAAGCTATCAAACCTATCAATGCTGGAACGATAGCGTAAGCTGCTGAAATAAGTCCCGCTAACATTGAACCAGCTTTTGCTGATTTTCCGTCTTTTGCTGATGCGTATGTTTGTACGATTTCTTGTCCTGTTGGGAATGTCATACAATACATTGCTATATATCCTAGTATGGTTGGTAACCCTACCTTCGTCATGCTCAATAAGTCAAGGTCTGTTGATGTTGAACTAAGAGCGTCCGCTTTTGCAAATAATCCACCTAAACCGCCAATTGCGTTATTAGATAACATAATTATTAGAGCTATCGTCATACCTACTGTTATAAATAGGATGTGCATCATATTTGCTGCAGTTACAGATGCGAAACCACCTATCATTGTATAACCAATTACAACCGCCGTCGTAATGATAGCTGCTGTACTAAAATCTAAACCAGTTACTGCATTTATTATTGAAGCTGTTGCTATAATTTGTGCACCAGTTGCCATAAATAAAGCCAGTATTGATGTTATCGCTGTAAATATATGTGATGGTTTACCATATCTTTTGCCAATGATTTCTGGAACTGTATTAGCTGCAGATCTTCTAAAGAATGGTGCCACAAATGATACAAGAACAAATCCTATACCAGCTGCGATTACATACCAAGAGGCAGATAATCCATAGTCAAAAACATTAGTTGCTATACCAGTTGTACTCGCTCCACCTGTATTAGCTGCGAACAATGTTCCAGCTAACACGAAAGGAGTCAGTGATTTTCCCGCCATTAAGAAATCTTCATTTGAAGATTTTGAAGTTGATTTTTTCTTTTTTATTGCTGATGAAACTAATCCAATTGCTACCGTAGCAATCATGTATAATATTATGATAATTAGTGATGTTTTCTGTGCACTATTCATAATGTCCCCCTATGTATTTATTATTATAAT
Organism: Tissierellia bacterium; assembly: GCA_012728335.1. Lineage (GTDB taxonomy): Bacteria > Bacillota > Clostridia > Tissierellales > Peptoniphilaceae > JAAYFG01. Next base: position 5,324 of record JAAYFG010000015.1, read on the forward strand.
CACTCCTCCTCTTTCGAGGAGGATGAATGCTATATTTTACTATGTTATTTATTTACGTCCTTGATATCGAAGTACTTTACCAGCCTTTTGAGGCGTTTGTTTTCCATCATCTATAAGAATCTTTCCATTTACTATAGAGTAATCAATACCTTTAGCTAATTGTTTAGGATCTGTGTAGTCACCAACGTCAATAACATTATCAAAGTCAATAACCAATACATCTGCTGCATATCCATCTTTCAAATATCCTCTATCCAATAAACCAATAGTGTCTGCTGGTTTACCAGTCATCTTTCTAATAGCTGTTTCTACCGGGAATAATTTTTCATCTCTACAATACTTACCAAGCACTCGTACAAATGCTCCGTAAAGTCTTGGATGAGGTTTTGTTCCGATAATTCCGTCAGTACAAACGTTTTGTTCTTCTCTAGCCATGAAAGTCTTAACATGCTCTTCCGTTCCGTAGAAATCCACTAAACCAACTATATTTTCTTCATCTCTAATTAAGTCAAAAATAGCATCATATGGATCTTTTCCTGTAGCCTCTCCTAATTCAACTAGATTCATTCCTACATACTTTTCTGATTCTGGGTTTTTAACAAAAGTTATAAAAATACCTTCAAGTCCCGCGAAATCTATGAAGTTATCCCATCCAGGAATTCCATTAGCTATATCTTCTTTCATTTTTTCTCTAAGTTCATTATCAGATAATCTTTCGATAAGCTTTTCAGTTCCACCATCATGAACCCATGGAGGTAATATAACTGACATCATTGTTGAACCTGCAACATATGGATATTGATCTAAAGAAACTATTATTCCCTCTTCTTTAGCATTATCTAGTTTTTCTAAGATAGCTGGAATCTTATCCCAGTTGTTCTTTCCACAGATTTTGAAATGTGAGAAATGCGCTCTACATCCACTTTGTCTAGATATTTCTAATATTTCATCCATAGATTCAAGCATTGAATCCGCTTCAGATCTTTGGTGAGTAACAAATATAGTATCCGTATCTTTTAGAACTTTACCTAACTCGATGAATTCGTCGATATCTGCATAAACACATGGAGGATAGATCATTCCTGTACTCATACCAAATGCACCTTCATCAATCGCTTTTCTAAGCTCGTCGTTCATTCTTTCTTGTTCTTCTTTTGTAGGTTTTCTATTATCTAAACCCATAGCTACCATTCTCAAGTTTCCGTGAGGAGCTAAATAAGCTATGTTTGGTCCTAGGTCAAGTTTTTCGACTTCATCCAAATAGTCTCCAACACTTCTCCATTTCCACTCAAAGTCGTATTCTCCTTCAAGTCCCGCCATAGCCTTTTTCCAAGGGCTAATGTGTTTTTCGTCCACAGGAGCAGGTCCCATACCATCTTGTGCTACCAACTCAGTAGTAATACCTTGAAAAAGTTTTGGTGCAAGATATGGATCTTCATTTACTAACATTGAGGAATGAGAATGAGTGTCGATAAATCCAGGAGTTACTAATTTTCCCTTAGCATCGATAACTCTAGTCGCTTCAATATCTCCATCAACTAGTGTAATTTTCCCATCTTTAATGGCTACATTCTTCTTATATGGTTCTTTACCAGTACCATCCACTAGCGTACCATTTTTAATTAAAATATCGTACATTTTCTCCTCCTTATTTTAAAAGAGCTTTCATAATAGCTTGATAACCTTTAACTACCAAGTTAAGTTGTTCGATTTCAACATATTCATCTACCGTATGAGCTAAATTTTCTCTAGATGGTCCTAAACCAAGAGTTTTTATCTTCGCTTCACCAGCATAATGACTGCCATTTGTACAGAAATTATATTGTGTCACTTCAGGTGTTAAATCTACTTCGTTCATAGATTTTAATACGTCTTGAACCCAATTTTCATTTTCTTTATATAACCAACCAGGGAAGAATCTTTCCCCTTCAATTTTATTTCCTGTAAAGCATAATTCTTCACCTACTGCGTAATACGCTTTTGCTTTTAATTCAGGATCTTCTCTCATTAATTTTTCCAATAATTCATTTATTGGTGCGATAACTGACTCTTTTGTTTCATCAACTAAAAGTCTTCTATCATATGTAGCTATACAACGCTCTGGAACAACACTTGCCCCTGGATATGGACTTGATTTAATATCGACTAATTCAAGTATCCCATCACCTAGCGTATCGTGATGAGTAGGTGTTAATTTTCTGATTTCTTCAACAACCTTACACATCTTATAAACTGCGTTAATACCTTTTTCTGGGTTTGCTGAGTGAGCTGGTTTACCTAAAGTTTCTACTTTAATTTCTCCTCTTCCCCTTTGACCAATCTTTATATTTCCTTGTGAGGCTTCTCCGATAACAACATAATCTGGATTTACATATGCACTAACTTCCCTAGCTGCTACACCTTCAAAACATTCTTCATGAACGATTCCTGCTACATATATATCTCCAGCAAAATCTCCATTAGTTTCTTTCTTATAGTTTGATGCCGCTACCGCCATAGCTGCTAAAGCCCCCTTCATATCAGTTGCTCCACGGCCATAAATCTTATCCTCTACTACTTGCGCTTCAAATGGAGGATATTTCCATTCACTAGGATCTGTTACTGGAACTGTATCCATATGTCCATCAAAAACTATTTTAGGACCAGGTTTGCTTCCTTTTATATGTCCTATAGTATTTCCATACTTATCAACATGTACATCATCAAATCCATTTTCTTCAAAATACTTTGTTAATTCATCTGATACTCCCTTTTCATTTCCAGAATAGCTTTCTTGACGGATAAGTCTTTGTGTTAACTCTACTACTTGTTTTTCTAAATTACTCATATTGCCTCCTATAGACTTTGATATTTTCCATCCCAAACGATGTCTTTATAGTTTTGTTTGTCAGTGTCCCCTTCGGTTGATACGAATAGTAATACTGAGTCTTCATTTAATCCAAGTTCTTCTTTAATATCTTTGTATTCTTCATTACTTAGTACTTTTGATATCGCTCCAAAAGCTGCCGCTCCACTCTCTCCAGATATGACTTTCTTATCTTCTCCTAATGGATTTCCTAATACTCTCATACCATGAGCTGCAAATTCATCAGAAGCGCTTATGAAATGTGTTGCATAATCTAATAACACTTTTAAGCCCACTGTATTAGGTTCTCCACATGCAAGTCCAGCCATTATAGTTTTGTGATCCCCACCAACTAGAACTCTTTTATTCTCAATAGCTGATTCATATATACATGCCACTGTCGACGGCTCAACAATAGTTATATCTAAATTATCTTTTCCATACATATTTACTAAGAACCCTGTAGCCGCTGCTGCAAATGATCCAACTCCCGCTTGTAAAAAAACATGAGTTGGTTTAACTTTCATATCTTCCATACTTGTGTACATTTCCCAAGCTAGCGTCATGTATCCTTGCATTATCCAACGTGGGATATCTTCGTAACCTTCCCATGCTGTATCTTGAACCATTATGTATCCATTTTTTTCCGCTAAGTCGTTTGCATATCTAACAGCTTCATCATAGTTACCATCAAATACTGTTACTTCAGCACCTTCTTTAGCTATGTTGTCTACTCTTTCTTGAGCAGCTCCTCTAGGCATAAATACTTTTGATTTTTGTTGTAATTTATTTGCCGCCCATGCAACTCCACGTCCGTGGTTTCCATCCGTTGCAGTTACAAAAGTTAATTCTCCTAATTTTTCTTTAACTTCTCTAGAAATCAGTTTTTCATATGGAAGATCTTCTAAAGCAATTCCCAATCTATCAGCTACAACTTTACCAACCGCATAACTACCACCAAGTACCTTAAAAGCATTTAATCCGAATCTATAAGATTCATCCTTCACTAATATCTTAGATACTCCTAATAGTTTTGCTTGTTCTTTAAGGTCAACTAATGGAGTTTCTTTATACATAGGATAGCTATTATGATAATCATGAATATTTTGTGCTACTTCGTGATTCAAAAAGCTTATGTCAAAGTTGACTTTATTTTTTCCTTTTCTCGAATAAATCTTTAAGTCCATTTTTACTCCTTTAATTAAACAGCTGCTACTACTTCTATCTCTACTTTTGCACCCTTTGGAAGTTCGCTAACTTCGAAACAAGATCTAGCTGGTAAGCTCGCTTCTTCAAAAAACTTTGCATAAACCCCATTCATATTTGAAAATTGAGTTAAATCTGTCATAAAAACAGTCGTTTTAATAATTTTATTTCTATCTGATCCAGCTGACTTTAGTATTGCTTCTACATTTTTCAAACTTTGTTCGGTTTGTTCTTCAACGCTATCTGGCATTTCTCCATTTTCAGGATTTATTGGTAATTGTCCGGATGTAAATATTAGACTATCTACTTTTATCGCTTGTGAGTATGGTCCTACTGCTGCAGGAGCTTTTTCTGTGTTTAGAATTTCTTTCAAATTGCTCTCCTTTAATATTTTCTATTTATAAATTTTTCTTATCGTTGTAATAATATATTATCACCGTTCCGAGATCAGGTCAATAGCTATTTGAAAACATTTTCATAAAATCACTTCTTATTTAAAAATATTTAATAATTACGAGAGTTTTTTCTTACGCTCTAAATACGTCTTTAAATCAATATATGTCAAATATATAGTATAATGTTTTCCAATCTGAAACTTTTTTATATTTAAAATAAAAAATAAGGAAAATCCATGAAAAGATTTTCCTGTTTTGTATGTCTTTTATATTTTATTTTAGTACAAAATATAAGAATTTTTTCTCATATTTTGTACTATTGATTGATCATTGTAAGGTATCTATAGACAGTAGCTTGTGAACATTTTAGGTGTTGGGAAACATATGATATGGATCCCTTTAACTTAAACATACCTTTTCTATCCAAAGCCCTTATCACTTGAAGCCTATCTTCTTGTTTCATATAGTCAATTGGTATTGTGATTCCCTGTATTGCTTCTTGATAGATATTTTCCATAAGTTCATCGATACTTCCATAATACTCTTCAACATTGTCACCGTTTAATGTATCACTTTTTTCTTCGAATATCTTTGCGACTTTGCCTATCTTCCATCCCCCAGGATGTACAACGCTAAACAGCTTCGTATATAGTTCTTCATACTTTGAGTCATCAAAGTTTAAGCATAAAAGTCCAATTACTTTTTCATCGTCGTCCTTTATAAACATCGTTGCTGATCTAAATACCTTAGTATCAGTCTTTCCCTTATAGTTCACTAGGAATTTCTTATCGTGGTATACTTCGTCTTGCAACATCTTTAACGCAGACTTAGTAATTGGTCCCCCTACATGTCTGCCACTTAATTCATTATTAACTATTCTAATAATCGTATTTGGTAGTTTTTCAAGATCATGAAGAATAATCTCGTAATCAGGGCCTAAGAATTCCCCTAAAAAGTCTACCAGTATCTTATATTGTTCTAACTTAGGATTAGATTCAATATTTTCTAACAAATTTATCAACTCCATTCTCATTATTTCTAATAAAATAGCCTCTTATTAATGCCTAGATTTAGCTATTTATAATTTATTTTAACTAATACTAGTTTATATAAATTTTTATATTTTCGCAAGTTTTTTATCATTGTAATAATTTATACTAATAACAAAGTAGTTGTTTGGCTGTCTATTTTTAATATATTAATAATTTTCATTAATACTATAGTCATTAATCTCTATAAAAATTTGATTTGAATTTGTATACATTTTACAATAAGTATAGGTAATTATATATTAGTAATTTATTCTATATTAAAAATGAAAGGTTGATCGAATGATATATTTTAATGTCCATAGCGGGGTTAATATCCCCAAGAAAAAAGATAACACGAAGAATAAATCCATCGAAGTTTCCAAGCCTCCCAAGCTATTGTATTTTCCGATGTCTATGCATATTGGAAAACCAGCAAATATTAATGTAGCAATCGGAGACAATGTAAAGATCGGAAGCCTTTTGGGAACGGCTGATGGCACTATTTCAGCAAATATACATAGTTCTGTTTCGGGCAAAGTAGTTGATATAGTTGAGATGGATGGATTTAGAGGGAATTCAAAAACTGACGTTGTTGAAAATGACTTTAAGGATGAAAAAATATCTCTAGAAAAGCTTGATGATCGTATTGATGTAGATACTTTTGTACAAAGGCTTTTAGATGCCGGGATAACTGGCAAGGGAGGAGCAGGTTTTCCAACATCTGTTAAATACAAAGCTGAAAAAGATAAGATGAGATACATAGTAATTAATGGAGCCGAGTGTGAGCCATATAGTACAACAGATCATAGGATAATGATAGAATATGCGGATCAGATAGTTAAAACCGTTAATTTCATAGGAAATATATATGAAATTGAACAAGAGCATATTGCAATTGAAGGACATATGGAAGAGGCAATAAAAAGCTTAAAATTGGCCATAGAGAAGAATGAAGCAGCCAATATATCAATACACGAACTTGGTGACGAGTATCCTCAAGGACATGCCGGTCTTCAGATTAGAGAAGTATTAGGCATTGAGATTGAAGAGGGTTCAAGAACTGGCGATGTTGGTGTTCTTCAGTCTAATGTATCAACGATAAAAGCAATACATGATGCTATCTTCTTAGGCGATCCCCTAACAAAAAGAGCGATCACTATTTCAGGTGAAATGATTAATAATCCTAAAAATCTAATGGTAAGAAATGGCACTCCCATCTCTCATCTGATAGATGAATGTGAAGGATTGAAATCCGAAGACATCACTTTGATAAATGGTGGACCGATGATGGGTAAGATTTTTGAAGACACGAGTTATCCAGCTGACAAAGATACAACAACCATCTTAGCTTTAGAACATATTGAAGCACAAGAAGAAACTGCATGTATCAGATGTTCAAGATGTGTACACTCATGTCCTGTCGCTTTACAACCTATAGTTATTAGCAATGCATACAAGAATAACGAGGTTCATAAAGTACCATCTCTTCGTTCACAAACCTGCATATCATGTGGCGTTTGCACATATATATGCCCTGCTAATATCCCACTTTTGGAGAATATTCAAGCTATAAATAAACAATGGAAGGAGATTCAAAATGGATAATATAAAGTCAGAAAAAATCAAAAATGCTCCTTTTTTCAGAACTAAAACTAAAACTGCAAATATAATGATTGATGTGCTTATCGCTTTGATACCAGTTAGTATTATGGCTATTGTTAATTTTGGGTTTACTAGTCTTCTATTTATCGCTTTAGGTATGGGATCAGCTGTACTATTCGAATATGGATTTCAAAAACTTACAAATCAAAAATCAACGATAAATGATTTGTCTGCAGCCGTTACAGGGCTATTGGTAGCACTTAGCTATCCAGTTACTGCACCATTATGGATAATAATCTTTGGATCATTTCTAGCGATAGTGGTAGCCAAACAATTACCTGGCGGTCTTGGGAAAAACCCATTAAATCCCGCGGTGTTTTCCAGAGTCTTTATAAAGATAACACTAACACCATTTATGACTAATTGGGTGAGTCCATTGCCTGATATGACGTCTACTGCGACTCCGTTAAGTATCATTGGGTTTGGACAGTCAAGTATTTCAGGATTAGCTCCAAATATTCAAGACTTGTTTTTGGGAAATATAGGTGGGGGAATCGGCGAAACTGTAAAATGGGCCATTCTTTTAGGATTCGCATACCTTGTATACAAAAGAGTTATAAGCGGGTTTATGCCTATTGCTACACTAAGCGGATTATTCATGACTATGTTGTTATTTGGAAAGTCAGACTATTATTTTGCATTTTACCATCTATTATCTGGTACCGTCCTATTTGCTTCCGTATTTATGGTAACTGATTATACGAGCGGACCATTAAATCCAAGAGCAAGGATTTATTACGCCTTTAGCATTGGGGTACTAACAGGAATCTTAAGATATACATTCCCTCTTCCAGGTGGAGTTGGAATAGCCATACTTGCGATGAATCTTTTAGCTCCAATTTTTGATACATTTACTACTCCGAAGGTTTTTGGGCATAAGAGTAGTTCAAATATTTTGCCATCTAGAAAATAAATAACGCCAAAAAAGAGCATCACACACGATGCTCTTTTTTGGTTAATCTTTAGGGTCGTTAAGAATGGCCCACATGGTGTGGGATATTCTTAACTTAAGGAAAACATTATCTATTTACTATTCATTATTTTATAATTCAAAACCATTATTCTCTGAAAGTTTCTTAAACCATTCTCCAGATTTTTTAATAGTCCTCTTCTTTGTTTCTAAATTTAATTCTACTAAACCATATCTATTCTTATATGCATTTAACCAAGACCAACAATCAATAAAAGTCCATACTTGATATCCAATACAGTTAGATCCTTCTTCAATTGCCTTGTGTAAGAATTTAAGGTGATCTTTGAAGAATTCTATTCTGTAGTCATCTTGAATTTGGCCATCGACTCTAAATCTTTCCTCATCCTCAACACCCATTCCATTCTCTGATATTAACCATTCAATATTATTGTAGTTGTCCCTAATATCGATTCCAATATCATATACCGCATCCGGGTAAATCTCCCATCCTCTATATGGATTCAATCTACGACCAGGCATTTCATATGGTAGGTAATAATTTGTTGGCATAAATATTGCATCATCCAATAATCTATATGGCATCTGTCTAACCCTTAGTGGTTGATAGTAATTAACCCCTAAGAATTCAACGGTATTTTCTTCAATAATTTTTAACTCTTCATCTGTATAGTCAGGCATTAGATTTTCTGACTTTATTACTTCAACTAACTCTTTTGGGTATTTACCAAGTACAGATGGATCTAAAAATGATTTTTTGGCAAATAATTCTGCATATTCAGCCGCCTTAACATCTTCAGGATGATTGGATCTTGGGTACGCTGGAGTAAGGTTCAAAATTATCCCTATTTTTGCATTGATTTCCATCTCTTTAAATACCTTTATCGCTTTTGCTGATGCTAATTGTGTATTAAAAGCAACTTGAACTGCTTTTTTTGGGTTTACTTCCATAGGATAGTGATATTGAAGCAAATATCCACACTCAACATGAACAATCGGTTCATTAAATGTAAACCATCTATCTACTAGATGTCCAAAAAGTTCAAATGCTTTTTTTGCATAAGAAACATAGTATTCAACAACTTGCTTATTATCCCATCCACCAATTTCTTGAAGTGATGCAGGCATATCAAAATGATATAGATTCACAAATAACTCAATTCCTTCGGCTTTTATTCTTTCAAAAACGTCTGTATAAAACTCAACTGCTTTTTGGTTTATCTCTCCAAAACCATCTGGAAATAGCCTAGACCAGCTAATTGAAGTTCTATATGAATTATGTCCCGTTTGTTTTAACAATTTGATGTCTTCTTTATAATTATCATAAAATCCACTAGTCTCATCTGGACCAATTTGATCACGAAATTTATATGGTTCTAACTCATACCATAAATCCCAAATATTTTGTTTTTTCCCATCTTTTAAGCTTGCTCCCTCCGTTTGAGTAGCCGAGCTTGCAGATCCAAATAGGAATCCTTCCGGAAATCTAATCATAGCTTTTCCTCCCTATCTCTCACATATCCGTTGAATGCCGCACCTACTATACCCGCATCATCAGCGTATTTAGCAAGCTTTAGCACTATTTTATCTTTTAATCCCTCATAGACTTTATTTTTTGTTCTATCTTCGATTTTGTCTAAAAGCCATGAGTTATTAGTTATTACTGAACCTCCAAGGTAAAATACCTCAGGCTCGATTATTTGAAGTAAGTTTGCTATCGCTCTTGAGAAATGTTCCACCCATCTCTCAATTATCTCTAGAGCTATTGGATCATTTTGTTCATATCTAGTAAATAGTTCTTTTGTACTTACACTTTCCCCATATCTTCTTGTTGCCTCAAGAGATAGAGCTGTTCCAGAACACAGACTTTCTAATGTTCCTGGATAAAGCTGAGAATGCTTTCTATCTTCATCAGATATGATCATCGTGCCAAACTCACCAGCATATACATGCTTACCTTCAATTAATTGTTGTTTATAAACTATGCCACCACCTACTCCTGTACTAACAGTAATAAATACTAGCATCTCATGATTATCATCTATCGCTTGAGCAATTGCCGCAGCATTTGCATCATTTGTTAGATATACATTTTTACCAGTTGCTTCTTTGATCCTATCCACAAAAGGTTTATTTATCCATAATGGTAGATTTGGAGCATCCAGTATCATGCCTTGTTCTTTATCTAAAGGACCAGGAGAACATATACCGATTACATTTGATTTATTATCTGGGTCCACTTTTTTAATAATTGCAATTATAAGATTTAATATATTTTCGAATTCAACATCTTTAGTTTGAACAACCTCTTTTTTCAAGATATTGAATTTCTCATCTAAAAGTGCAACCCTTGCATTCGTGCCGCCAATATCAACACCTATTGTATACATAATTTTCTCCCTTCTTTAATACTCTTCATTAAATTCGCATATGCGCCATATATATTATTATCATTAAAATAAGTTACATTTCTTAAATTAATATCTGCTTCCTTAAATATTCCTTCTTCCAAAGTTTTTCGAAGTTCTCTCATATAATCTTCAGATTGGCTTATGGCTCCTCCAATATATATGACTTCTGGATCAAAGGCATATTGAATATTGTAGAGACCTATACCTAGAAACTTATACATTTTCTTTACTTCGCTATAATAAGGCTCAACTTTTTTAGCAAATTGATTCATTATCTGATATGTATTTGCTACTATATGATACTTCTCTTCTAAAATCCTACTAACATTTGGAAGTGTAGCCAACCTTGAAAAGTTTTCAAGTTTTCCCTCTTGTTCATCTAAAATCATATATCCAAATTCTCCAGCCTCAAGTCTACGACTCTTAATAAGCTCGCCATCATAAATAATGGCTCCACCTATACCAGATCCTATAACAACAAATGCTATTGATTTTTCTTTGGGCTTAGCTAGATGTATCTCAGCTAGAGCCGAACAATTTGCATCATTTTCAATAGCTACAGGCAAATTGAACTTTTCTTGAATATGATAAGCAAAGTTATATGTATGAATATATTCTAGAGCACTAATCCCTCCAACTTTTCCAGTAATAGGGTCTACTGTACCTGGTGATGAAAAACCAATTGCCTCTACATTAAATTCTTCACTATATTTTCTAACTTGTTCTTCTAGCATATCAAGAAAGCTTTTCAAATCTTTTTTAGCTTTTAATTTATTTTTTTTAATAATATTGGAATTTTCGTCTAAAATAGCTATTTTCGTTGACGAACCACCTATATCAAAAACAAGAAACATAAATTTTCTCCTATGTGTTTTTTTTTGGTTATGCTATACTCTTATTGAGGTGAGAATATGAGCAATAAATCGTACGACTTCATTGTGAATATCGTGTCACGTGATCGTATAAAATTATCAGGACTAGAAGCAGGCATACTTGAAAGACTTAAAAATAGCGATGTCAACATAGCAGACATTGATATCAATGAGTTTGCTTCAATATTTTATATATCAAACTCAACTATCACTAGATTTTCTCAAAAGTTAGGATTCAATGGATTCCTTGAACTTAAATATGCATTACATAATGAGAAAAATTTAGTAAAATACATCACGCAAAACAGGTACGACTCAATAATTCAATCGGTCACGCCGCTAGATTGTGATATAGTAGAGTTTATTAAAAATCTAGATTCATTCAAAAGAATAGTTATCATAGGAATAGGTTCAAGTGGTCTATTGGCAAATGAATTTATTTATAAGATGGGTGAACTTGGTCTATATAATACAGACTATGCCAAAGAACCTTATAAAATTGATTTGCTAGCCAAGAGTCTTACCGAAAAAGACTTATTGATTTGTCTTTCTCTTTCAGGTGAGAACTCAAACATTATCGATGGTGCTAAATTCGCATACGATAATGGAGCTACCATCCTGTCCATTAGTGGTGGAGATAAGACTGTACTTAGAGAATACTCTAATTACTACATAAAAACACCAAACTATTCTACACATGGATACACTATATCAAAAGCATTTCCTATTCTTTTGTATATTGATATTATCTGTGAGATTTATTCAAATAAGTAAACTAAGCCCTTTGTCCTAGGATAAAGGGCTATTCTTTTTACTAATCTTTCTTTATCATCTCTAATCCCAGATATCTTAAAACCGTTTCACAAAACATTGAATTTGACCATGAGAACCACTCTCTTGTAAATTCTGTAGGATCGTCCTTATGAAATCCTTCATGCAGTAAGTTTGTTCCTGCATCTGTAGTCTCAAAATATCTAAGTATTTTTTCTACTTCTTCTATATCATTTGAAGTCATGGCTTGTATAGATAAAGCAATATGCCATATATAGTCAACTGGAGTATGATCTGAACCAACTCCCTTTGCAGCTTTTCCTTCAAAATATAAATGGTTTTTTTCTGATAAAATAGCTTTTCTAGTCGCTAAATAAAGACTATCTTCTTTATCCATATATTCTAAATATGGCAGAGATAAAAGACTCGGTACATTGGCATCATCCATAAACAATTGGTTGCCCAAACCATCTACTTCATATGCTAGTATCTTTCCAAATTTTTCATCATCCATTATGCCAAACTTATTGATACCATCTTCTATCTCATCGGCAAGTTTAGCCATCTTTTCTCTTGTATGCTCAACCAAACCTAATTCATCAAGGACTTTTGCAAGTCTTCTTAATGAAACTACAGCAAAGGCATTTGCAGGTATATGATATTGATAAACACAACTATCATCACTTGGTCTAAAACCAGACCAACTCATACCTGTATATCCCACAGGAGTTCCATCCTTACCGCCTCTAAGTGTATCACTTGGAGCCCACGCTTTTGGTCTCTCAAAATAATAAGGTGATTTTGAATGATCTTGCTCTAAAATTAGTTGGTCAACTAATATATCTAAAACTCTTAAAAAGTCTTCATCAGCAAATGATCCATCCTTAGTTTTTTCATAATATAGATGAGCTAATTGCATGATATACGCGATAGAATCAAGTTCATATTTTCTTTCCCAAACCCATGGATTATGGTCCGTGATATCGTATTTATTCCACTCTGCACCACTGGCAGTTAGGTTAAATGCATTGGCGTAAGTATCTTTTTCTACACTAAACCATTGTCTTTTTATAACTTTCTTAATTAAATCATTCGCCTCATCTGAATTAATGTAAAACAAAGGTCTTATTTGAGCACTTGAATCTCTAAGCCACATAGCCTCGATATCTCCTGTAAGTACAAACGCATCGTCTCTATCAGTAATCTGAATAGTAGTAGTAAATGTATTATTAATAGCATTTTCAAACATCTGCTTTAACTTATCGCTCAATTTATCTGATGCTTTAACTACATCAATAAGGTCTTTAACTATATTTTTCATTAATCCTCCAATTTAATCGTTCTTATCTCATATGGATTTAAATATGATGAATTGTATTTGTCATCATGATATTCTGATTGTCCAATAATATCGTAAAGTGTTCCTTTAATCTCTCCAATCCTATGAGTCTTATTGTCAGGATTATATAATCTTAGGATCTTTTCTCTCTTTTCATTTCTATATAATGTTGAAAAAATATTTGATCTAACATTTATATCAATTACTTGATTTGGAGTGATAGGTCCATCATTTTTATCTATCTGAGTTGTAAAATACGGTACCCTACTACCTATTACTCTTTGTTGAGATGAATAGTAATCTTTAGCAAAGAAATCTAGATAGAATCTAAATCTCATCTTTGTAAGCATTTGAGAATCTTCAGTTGGGAAATATCCCCAGTCGCCCATCTCACCAACAGCTCTAAATAGTGTTAAGTACATACCTTCAGGTTTATTCTCATACTCTTGGACTCCTATGGTAGATACAGTAAATCCACCTTCTTCGTCTCTAACTTGAATAAATCTATTTAAGTTTTGAGAGTAGTCAGGATTAGTCCATGATTCCATAGGTTTAACTGGTCTTTTTACCACTTCAAAGATACTTTCTGCATATACATGATCTACGTCCATATCATGACCAAACAATACTCTTAATCTATGGTCTTTAGCTTTATTTTTTAGGTCAATTCTGATATCAATTGTCGGTGAAAGTTTATCAATTAAAATCTTCTTTTCAATAATAATTTCTTTCATCTTCTTTGATCTACCAGATTTTCTATCTCTTATCTCAATAAGTTTCTTTTGTTCTTCTTCTAAAAGTTCATCTGCTGATTTAGGAACCATTAATGATTCTTTAATCCTAATAGCATATCTCTTAGTTGTTTCTTCCTCAATTGAGCAATCAATCATCTTTGAACTAGTAACGACTTTTCTATCATATGATTGAGTATAGATATATTCATTACCAATATCTCCACTATCTTCAAGCATCAAAATGTTTTTATAAACTCTATTAGTTCTTTTATCTGTGATATCTAGAGTAGCATTATCATTTACTTTAATCTTATAATAATCTGTCTCAAGCTTTCTTGTATCATAAGTTTTTGGTTTTTCTTTTTTATCTGGATTTTCAACAAGTCTAAAAGTTCTTACCTCAAAAGGTTCTAATTCAAGATTTATCTTAACTAATATATCTCTAGAATAATATCCCTTTCTAAAGTACTCTTTTGGTAAGTCATATCCAAAATTAACTCCCAAGTCTTTTACATAAGTCTCATAAGTTTGTTCATCATCAACTGCTTGTAGTTTAGGAAGTTTAACTTTTTCTAAGTCTTTAACTATTTGGTGATACTCATAACCAGAGAAGAATCTCTTATCATAATTTATGAAAATCTTAGCTTCTTTTCTTTGATGATATGCAGTTGTATTCATAACGGTAAAAGCTATGTCATCTGAATCATTTTTAATATTAGCACGCAAGTAAATCTTAGCTTCATCCTCAAGATAATCAAGAGCTTCCATACAGTCCTTAAACCTTCTCACATTACCATCATGGACACTATCAATAGAACAACCACAAATACTGTCATGTGGATGATTTGTCATAAGATGGCGATATATATAGTCAATCTTATCAAAAGGATAATCTTCTTTATTAAAGAATAAAGTGTATAGAGGTTGGATGACTTCTTCTAGTCTCATCTCTATCATTTTATTGTAGTTTTTCAGGTCATATCTTGATGAAGAAGTACTTGTTAGAGTTCCCCACCCATCAGTAGTTTGAGACCTTAGTTCGCCTTCTATAACAGCTAGCTCGTCTTCATTAACCACTTTATATACTTCATTAGCATAAGTCTCCAAATCAGAATGAATAAATTTATAATCATCATAAAGAGTATTTGCTAGTTCGATAATCTCACCAATATTTTGTTGAACAGGTGAATGATCACATCCATTCATTAATAAAAGATGATTAGTTGAAGCATATTTTTCCATATCGGAAATCTTTTTATCTAAATAAGTCTTAAGTAGATCTCTATCACTAGGCATATCCACTCCATTACAATACCAGTTAGCAAATAGTATGCTTAGTACTTTTGAACCATCTGGAGACTTCCAGAACAATTCAGAATTTTTAGATGTAAAGTCTTCATAAACAACATTTGCAAATCCAGTAGCCTTAACTCCTCTACCATAATAAGCATTGTTTATACCTGCTTTTTTAAGGATTTGTGGCGCTTGTCCAATGTTTCCAAATGTATCAGGAAAATAACCTATCATAGCTGGTCTACCAAGTTCTCTTGATTTTCTCATACCTATTTCCAAGTTTCTAACATTGGATTCACCAGATGTTAGGAATGAATCTTGTAACATATACCAAGGTCCAACCTTTATAATTCCTCTTTTTATTAAGTCATATACCTTATCTCTATTATCTGGCCTTACTTCTAAGTAGTCTTCGATTGGCAATACCTGACCATCCATTTGAAAATTTATAAATCTATTATCTTTAGATGCTTCTATAATCCCATCGATTAAATCGATTAGTCGCATTTTATGGTTTTCAAGGGGCATATACCACTCTCTATCCCAATGCGAATGAGATACTACATGCACGATTTTTTTCATTATTTCCTCCAATTGTTTTTATAAAGTATTGCAATAAGCAAAACATATCTTTCCAGATTTTGTTTTTAAGCTTATTAAAATACTTTATAAAAAAGGGCTGTTACACAGCCCTTTAATATAATTTATATTATTGTCCTGCTTTCCAAGCTTCAAATTCTGTAGTTAATTGTGTTACTACATCATCAACTCCAGCACCATTAGCAGCGTCGATCATTGATTGTAATTGTCCAATTCTTCCGTTTTGAACGTCTTGCATGATATCTACTACTGCAGCATCTACTTGAGCGATTTTTTCTTGTAATTCTGTTGATGGAACGAATCCTAAGTCAACTGCTGGGATAAGTGGTTTGTTATGAGCTTCGATTTTTTCTTTCATTTCAGCTGAATCTAGTGGTTCACCAACTGGAGAAGCGTATCTTACGTCGTTTGACCATTGATGTTGCCATGGGTTCCAGATTTCTTGACCTTCTACGAAAGTAGCTCTTCCGTTTTCGTCTAGGTTATAAGTCTCACCTTTGATACCCCATGCTAAAATATTTTGAACTTGTTCATCAAATTTAATCTTAGCGATTAAGTCTAATGCTTGTTCAGGATATTTAGTATGTCTGTATACAGATGTTAATTTACCTTGAACTACGTTTGAGTAAACAACAGTATCGTCTGCAGCTGGTGTAGCGAATACTGGAGTTTTGTTTGAGTCTGCCCATACTGCATAAGCTCCTGGTTCACCTTCAGATTTGAAAACTAACCATTGATCAGCTGGTTGTTGAGCTTCTTCAGCAACTTTGTATCCTGCTTCAGGATGTAGGTAACCTTTTTCAAGGTATCTAGCAGTTACTTCAAATTTAGCTTTTAGCCAATCTTGTGCGTATACATTTGAGATATCGTAGCTACCATCAGCGTGAGTAGTTAATAAGTTGATTCTTCTGAATGCTAAACCGCCGCCACCTCTAAGTGGGTATTTTTCTGGGAATTGAGCTTTATATTTTTCTAATATTGGCTCTAAACCTTCAACAGTGTCGATGCCTTTAACATCTTCAATTGTTAAACCGATTTTTTCTAATTCAGCAACGTTCCAACCATAATAGTCTCTTGCCATTGGTGTCTTGTCGATAATAGTTTGGATTCCATATAATCCACCGTTGATTGTAGCACCCTTGATTGATGATTCAGTTAAAGAAGCTTTTAATTCAGCTTGTTTATCTAAATAAGGTGTTAAATCTAATAAAGTTTCTTCTCTTACTAATGTTTGGTAAGGTCCTAACCATGAAGCTGTAGTTGCTAAGTCGAAAATTTCTTCTTCAGCAGCTGCGCCTCTTGCAGATAAACCAACTTTTTCAGCATAGTTGTCCCATCCATAAACGATAAGTTTAACATGGTAACCAGCTTTAAGTTCATCTAATCTAGCATTTAATGCTGTTTCGATTTTGTCTACGCCTGTTCCGCCTGATAATACCATATATTTAAGAACAGGTACTTCAGCTGGAGTTTCTTCACCTGTTGAAGGTGTTTCTTCGCCTGTTGAAGGTTTTTCTTCGCCTGTAGCAGGTTTTTCTTCACCTGTAGCAGGTTTTTCTGGTTCAGTTTTGTCTCCACAAGCTGCTAGAGCTAAAACCATAGCTAACACTAATAATAATGTCAACACTTTTTTGAATTTATTCATATGTTCCTCCTTAAAATTTATAATATATGAAAACTCATTTATTACCTAAAATTATTCTTTTACTGCTCCTAAAGTTAAACCTTGTACGAAATATCTTTGGAAGAATGGATACGATAATGCTATCGGTAATGTAGTAATAACTACGATAGCCATTCTTACACCATCTGTAGGCAGTGTAGCCATAGCATCCTTAGCCGCAGATCCCATTTGGTCCCCTTTAAGTATTACATTTTCTATCGTTCTTTGAACCTGTATCAATAAGTATTGAAGAGTGGTCCATTCAGAATTTGTTTCCAAATACATCATCGCATTAAACCAGTCATTCCAGTAAGCAAGTGTTAGGAAAAGTCCTATAGTAGCGATACCTGGTAATGATATCGGTAATACTATCTTGAAGAATATTTGAAACTCCGATGCTCCGTCTATCATCGCTGCCTCTATCAATGAGAAAGGCACGGAAGTCTGGAAGAAGGTCCTCATAACCACAAGGTAAAATGTATTGAATAGTAATGGTAGTATCAAGGCTAAAGGATTATCTCTTAAGCCTAAGAATCTAATCATAACTATATAGTTTGCTACCATACCACCTGAAAATAGCATCGGTATGAAAGCATAAGTATTAAAAAACTTTCTATAAGCAAAGTCATTTCTTGACATCGCATATGCATATGTCGTGATGATCGCTAAACCTGTGATAGTACCTACCACTGTAATCACTAGTGAGTTTACAAAAGTACGAACTATTGATGTTCCTCCACCTAAAAGCACTTTGTATGATTCTAGTGTAAATTCACTTGGTATTAGTTGGTAACCATGTCTTTGAATAGCTTCTCTAGTTGATACTGAGATTGCCAACACGTATAGTAATGGGAATATACACATAATAGCTATAGAAACTAATATTATGTGAAATATCGTATTCGTTCCTTTACCAATGGCGACAGCGTCTCTATATTTTTTCTTAGCCATGTCACCCTCCTAATATATAGCTCTTTCAGGGTCATATCTCTTAACTAGTTTATTCGCACCAAATATTAGCAAGAAACCAATAACTGATTGAACGAAAGATATGGCTGCTGATTGACTGATATTTTGACTTTTCATCAATAATTTATATATATAAGTATCTATAGTTTCTGATACAGGTCTTAGAGCTGCTGTACCACCACCTGTGATAGGTATATGGTAGAACAAACCAAAGTCTGATCTAAATATTGATCCTAAGCCTAATATAAATATTACTGTAATTACCGGTTTTAATAGTGGTACTGTAATATGTTTAGCTTGTTCCCATTTAGTAGCTCCGTCTATAGCGGCTGCTTCATAAAGGGATCTGTCTATTCCAGTAAGTGCGGCTAAATAAATAATTGTATTATATCCTAGGTTTTTCCAAACATTTAGGAATACAAATATAAATGGCCAATACCCTGGAGTTCTATACCAGTCTACCCCCTTACCTCCAACTGCTGTGATGATTTTGTTCATCAAACCAGTTTGTGGATTTAGTATTGCGTAAACTGAGTATGATATTACTATCCAAGATAAGAAATATGGTAAGAACGATGCTGTTTGATACGCCTTAGCCCATCTCTTTTGAAGTAATTCATGTAGCATTATCGCTACTATAAGTGGTACTGCAATGTTTAGTACCATGAAAACTACGTTGTATAGTATAGTATTTCTTAATATTAATCCTGAGTCATTTGATGTGAAGAAAATTCTGAAGTTGTTGAATGTCCAATCACTAGCAAATAAACTTGTAATAAAATTACCTGTAGAATTCTTAAAATCCTTAAAAGCTATTACTAACCCAAACATTGGTAAGTAACTAAATACCAACATCCAGATAAAGCCAGGTAATGTAAAGAGCGCTATTTGTCTATTACGCCTTTTTTTGTCTTTTGACATTTTCTTTTTATTCATTTTCCCCACCTTTTATTTTTTCTGATTTCCGTCAATTATCGTCTGCACATATATTAGTATTGCCGCAAGTACAGGTATACCAACTGTAACCACTAAGAATGGATTGAACTGGAACCTATATACTAGAAATGAAAATAATGCTGCAAGTATTATTGATATCAGCCCATACATAAAAGTCAGTACTACTGAATTATTCAATACACTTTTAATGCTAGTCTTTTCATATAAAGCAAACTGTAAGGTTGTATATAAGATATGTGGTACCAGTAAAAATATTATCATCGCAAACAATAGCCAAAACCATTGTCCTACTGCACCAATCAATATATAGGTTGAATTCAAGCCTATATATAATAGTCCAACACTTACTAGATAATAGATATATGATGTCAAAGGTCTATCTTTTAGAGATTCTATAAAATAAATTCCATAATATGATTTATCTTTGATAAATACCATATATCCAGCATATATAGTGCTTTTAAGAGCTACTAAATATAATGAAGCAAGAGGTATAAATAACAAAGGTGTTTTTAACATATCTTCTGAGAAAGTTAAGTCTACTAAAACTAATGGTAGGGCAAATAGGATCACAAAAAATGTATTTATGATATATGCCACCACTTTCTCCGAGAAGCTAAAGAACCCCTCAACGATTTTTTGCCACTTCATTAAATTATGCTATGTTCGTCTTCAAAATCAAATAGGTGGAGTTTGTCTGCATCAACTATGAAATCTAACTTTCTAACGTTTGTATCAAACTTGTTAACATCAACGTTTAATTTAGATAATATTCTAGTTCCTGCCACTTTACCATGAACTATAAACTCATGTCCTAATAGTTCAACTACACTTACGTCCATATGAAGTGTATTTGGCACTTCAGGCATCTCAGTAACGAAGTCTGAAGCTACTAATTCTTCAGGTCTCATACCAAGTGTTACCTTCTTTCCTTCATAAGCATTAACTTTTGCTTGTTTTTCTGGTGCAAAGCTAATCTCTAAATCATTTGCTACGAATTTTCCTTTTTTGATTTCTCCTTCAATAAAGTTCATAGCTGGTGATCCTATAAAGGAAGCCACAAATTTGTTTACAGGTTTTTGATAAATTTCTTTTGGTGTACCTATTTGTTGTATGTATCCTTTGTTCATAACTACAAGTCTTGTAGCCATTGTCATCGCTTCCGTTTGGTCGTGTGTTACATAGATAGTTGTAGTGTCTAGACTTCTATGCAATTCGATGATTTCGGATCTCATTTGTACTCTAAGTTTAGCGTCCAAGTTTGATAATGGTTCATCCATTAAGAATACTTGTGCATCTCTGATAATCGCTCTACCTAAAGCAACTCTCTGTCTTTGTCCTCCGGATAGTTGTTTCGGTTTTCTGTCTAAAAGATCTTCGATCTCCAATATCTTAGCTGTTTTTCTTACTTTTTCGTCTATTGTGTCTTTCGGCATTTTTTGTAACTTTATCCCAAAGGCCATATTGTCATAAACTGTCATATGTGGATATAG
>JAAYFG010000129.1 GCA_012728335.1 Tissierellia bacterium
AGCAATACTATAATAATTGCAAAAGATACTAGACATTCAGGTGATTTATTACTTACGGCACTTGCATCCGGGATGATGAGCATGGGAGTTGATGTAATTGATTTAGGAGTTTTACCTACTCCGGCAGTTGCATATTTGACAAAAAAACATAATTATATGGCAGGAGTTGTTATTTCTGCTTCTCATAATCCATTTGAATATAATGGAATCAAGTTTTTCAACAATGAAGGATTTAAGTTGAGAGATGAAATTGAGGAACAAATCGAAGAAATCATACTTGGTGAAAAAATAGTTGAGAGAGAAGTTATAAAAGGCGATATAGGAAAGCTTTATACTGATGATGGACTTGGTAGAGAGTATGAAGAATACCTATTGGATTTAATGGACTTTGATTTAACTGGGATAAAGATTGCACTAGATTGTGGAAACGGTGCGCTATATGAAATTGCTCCTAGGGTTTTCAAAGAATTAAATGCAGATGTAGTCGCTATAAATACTACTCCTGATGGCAAAAATATTAATGATAATTCTGGTTCAACGAATCCGGGATTAATACAAGAGCTTGTGTTGGAAACGGGAGCAGCATTTGGTTTTTCATTTGACGGCGATGCTGACAGAATTATTGCAGTCGACGACGAAGGTGAAATCATAAATGGAGATAGTATATTGGCTATTTGTGCTAGCCATTTGAAAAAGAATGGGAAACTTAAAAATAATGGTGTAGTTGGGACTGTAATGACCAATATCGGCTTAGATAAATATCTTGACAGCATTGATGCAAAAATCATTAAAACTGCTGTAGGTGATAGATACGTCCTTGAAGAGATGATTAATAATGGATATAGCATTGGCGGGGAACAGTCTGGGCATATTATATTCTTAGATAATAATACGACTGGTGACGGTTTAGCCACTGCTTTACAGCTATTGGAAATAGCTTTGGAAGAGAAGAAAAGGTCTTCTGAACTAAACACTTTGATGATACATTATCCGCAAATACTTGTGAATGCAGTAGTACAAAATGAACTTAAGTACAAGTATATGGAATATGATGAAATAAAAAATGCAGTAGATGCAGTTGAAGAAAAATTTGATGGAAATGGTAGGGTAGTTATTAGGACTTCTGGCACAGAACCGCTGGTTCGTGTAATGATTGAAGGACCTGATGAAGAACTTATAAATAAGGAAGCTAATGAACTAGCTATATTGATTGAAAATGTACTAGGATAGGAGGATAGCTATGAAATATAAGATTATTGCAGACAGTAGTTGTGATTTAACAGAAGAACTGAAACAAAAACTGGATATAGAGCTGATTCCATTTGTCATAGACGTTGATGAAGTGAAATATACTGACGATGAAAATTTTGTTTTGAGAGAATTCATTGATCATATGAACTCAAGCCCTAATCCTATAAAAACAGCTTGTGCATCTCCAGGGCTATATGCTGAACGTTTTTCTGAGTATAAAGATACTAGTGATGGAATTTTTGTTATAACTATCTCTAGTAAGCTTTCAGGCTCATATAATAGTGCTGAAGTTGGGAAACAGATGTATCTGGAAAGGTATCCAGACAAAAAAATACACATTATTGATTCACTTTCAGCAAGTGCAGGTGAAACTCTACTTGCACTAAAATTGAAAGAATTAATAGATAGTGGTTTGAATTTTGAAGAAGTAGTAGAAGAGATTGAAAAATTTAAATCCACTCAAAATACTATGTTCTCACTGGAATCACTAGATAATTTAATTAAGAATGGAAGAATTACTAAAACTAAGGGATTAATTGCAAATGTATTAAGTATCAAACCAGTAATGAAAGCTGTAAGCGGTGAAATTGAAGTATACGAAATGGCACGTGGAGTTCATAAATCTCTCAAAGAAATGGCAGCGGGTATAGGTGTATTAAATGAAGATGTTAAAGGTAGAACTCTAGTTATCGCCCATGTTCAAGATGAGAGAAAAGCAGAATATGTTAAAGAGGAAGCAGAGAAACTATATGATTTTAAAGAAATCATAATTGTTCCAACTGCTGGACTTAGTTCTGGATATGCTGCAGATAAAGGGATAGTAATATCATTTTAATGGAGGACTAAATGAAAAAATTCGAAGATTATGAATATATAAGACCAGAGTTTGAAGTACTTGAAGATAAGTTTAAAGGTATTACAGATAGATTTATTAATTCTACAAGCTGTGAAGAACAAATCAACTGCTTTTATGAATACAATTCACTGATTGAAGACTTCGGTACGATGTACGGTCTGGTTGAAATTAGAAACAGTGTCAACACTGAAGACGAATTTTATAGAGCTGAAAGTGATTATTTTGATGAAACTTATCCTAAAATTCAAGGACTTATGGTTGATTTTCAAAGAGCAGTAGTAGATTCAAAATTCAGAAATGAACTGGAAGAAGAGGTAGGTTCATTATTATTAGCAAAATATGAGATGAACTTAAATACTTTTTCTGATGAAGTTTTAGAATTATTGATTGAGGAAGAAAAATTAATAAGTACTTATGATAGACTGGTGGCTTCGGCTAAAATTGACTTCAATGGTGAAGTGTATACTCTGTCAAGACTAATGCCTTTTATGAAATCAAAAGATAGGAGCATTAGAAAAGGTGCTAATGAGGCGTATTTTGGTTTCTTTTCTGATAATATTGAAGAATTTGATAATATCTACGATAGATTAGTTAAATTGAGAGATGAAATTGCTAAGAAACTAGGATTTGCGAATTTCGTTGAACTGGCTTATGCGAGAATGAGCAGAACCGATTATGATGCCAAAGACGTAAAAGTATATAGACAAGAGATAGAGAAAAATGTTGTTCCAATCGTGAATGATCTAATAAAAAGACAAAGTGATAGGATTGGAGTCAGCAAGCTTAAATACTATGATGAAGCTATAGAATTTGTATCTGGAAATGCTGAACCTAAAGGTGATCCTGAATGGATAATGGAAAAAGGTAGAGAACTTTATAAGAGACTAGGTGAAGTTCCTAATGAATTTTTCAATTTTATGGAAGATAGAAATCTATTTGACTTACTAAGTAAGGATAATAAAATGGCTGGTGGATATTGCACCTACATTCCAAATTACAGATCTCCATTTATCTTTGCTAACTTCAATGGAACTAGTGATGATGTAGATGTTTTGACTCACGAAGCTGGTCATGCACTGCAATTCTATCTTTCACGAGATATAAAACAGTTTGAATTAATGGTTCCAGGTTATGAGGGCGCAGAAATTCATTCAACTAGTATGGAATATTTGGCATATCCACATATAGATTTATTCTTTGAAGATGAGACAGAAAAATACAAATTTGCTCACATTTCAGATCTTCTTAAATCTATGGCTTATATAGCTAGTATTGATGAATTTCAACACTTTGTATATGAAAACCCTAATGTAAGTCCTGAAGAAAGAAGATTTAAATATAGGGAAATAGAAAGGAAATATCTTCCAAATAGAGATTATGAAGATAATGAATTTTTAAATAATGGTGGGAAAAGGATGAGACAAGGTCATGTTTTCCAAGTTCCATTTTACTATATAGACTATGCATTGGCAGAAGTTTGTGCATTGCAGTTTTTTGTAAATTCACTTAAAGACTATGATGAAACGATGAAGTCCTATTTAGAACTTTGTAAAATAGGTGGGACGAAATCATTTTTAGGTCTGGTTGAATATGCTGGACTAAAAAATCCATTTAAAGAAGGTACATTGAAAAATATAGTAAACGAAGTTAATAGTTACTTGAATAATATTGATGATAAATCTTTAGATAAGTAAGTAGATAAGCATTTAATGTGTATTTTATCGCATTAAATGCTTATTTTTTATTTGTAGAAAAATAGTTGACAACCATTAAGTATTGGTGTACTATATAACTAATACACAGATACTTAATAAAATTATCCATAGCATGGGGGTGAATTAATGGAATTTAATGATAAATTACCTATTTATGTACAGGTAATGGATATATTAAAGGTAAAAATTAGCTCTGGAGAAATCGAACCAGGTGGTAAACTTCTTTCTGTTAGAGACTTTTCTAAAGAACTGAAAGTAAACCCAAATACGATTCAGAGAGCATATCAAGAGTTAGAACGTGAAGGGTTAGTATATACTCAAAGAGGGATGGGGACTTTTGCGACTGAAGATTTAGATGTAATAAATACATTTAAAAAAGACGAAGTAAAAGAGCTTATTAGGAAATTCATTGAAGATATAATTAGTCTCGGATATGAGAAAGATGACATTTTAAATATAGTAGAAGAATACTTGAAGAGGGAGGATTAAGTTTATGAATATAATAGATACATCGAATTTAACAAAAAAATATGGTAACAAAATTGCATTGGACAATATAGATTTATCCATTGGTAAAGGTAAAATTGTGGGGATTTTAGGACCTAATGGAAGTGGTAAAACCACTCTTATAAAAATATTAGTTGGACTTTTGAGACCTTCCAAGGGTGAAGTACTCATAAATGGAAATAAAATAGGAGTTGAAACTAAGAAGATAGTTTCATATCTACCTGATAGAAATTTCCTATATAGTTGGATGAAAGTTAAAGATGCTGGAAAAATGTATAGTGAATTTTATGAAGACTTTAACCAAGATAAATTCACAGATCTTATAGAATTTATGAATCTAGAGATGGAAATGAAAGTTTCAGAATTATCTAAAGGTATGCATGAAAAACTAAACTTATCATTAGTACTGTCTAGAGAAGCAGAACTTTATATTTTAGATGAGCCGATAGCTGGTGTAGACCCTGTAGCTAGGGATCAAATCTTAGATGCAATCATCAATAATTATTCTGAAAATAGCTCAATGATAATTACTACACATTTAGTAAGAGATATGGAAAATATATTTGAAGATGTGATTTTTCTTCAAAATGGAACCATAGTTTTACAAGGGAATGCTGAAGAATTGAGAATTGAACACGGTAATCAAATTGATGGCATATATAAAGAAATATTTGGACAGTAAGGAGGAAGAGTAATGGGTAAATTTTTGAAATATGAATTAAAAGGAAGTTATAAGTTTATACTTGGAGCATTAGCGTTATTATTATTTTTAAATACAGGCAATTTTCTATATATCAAAAAAGTAGCATTTGGCGGAAATATATCAGGATTAGGTGGAACTTTCTTAGGAATCTCATTTTTAGTCATTTTTGGAATTATGATAGGAACATTTCTGTATATAATAAATCAATTACGTAGAGATTTGTATGAAGACAGAGGATATTTAACATTTACACTTCCACTAAATGGTAGACAAATTGTGGCTTCAAAAGTAATAGGTGCACTTATATGGTTCATAGTAATCGGTGTAGGTTTCGTATTAACCAATATTATAGCTGGATTTATAATAATGCCAAAGGAACTTTGGAGCGATTTGATTAGAGAACTATCTCAGCTAAATATAAAAATATCTTCACTACCATGGAAATTTATTATATTTAATTTGATATCTGGGCTTTTTAATGGTTTAGTAATTCTGTTAACGATATATTTTTCTATGGCATTAAGTAGAGTATCGATTGGAAATAGGAAATTTAAAGGAATTTGGTTTTTTGTATTTATATTATTAGCTATTGCAATTAGTTATTTACTGTATAAGGCTATTGAACTAGTACCATACTATATAGATTTCAATAATTTTGGCATTAGAACGATTAATGAAATATTGAATGGAATTCCTACAGGAATGGTTAATATGAATACAGTATTTACGACTATAGATAATCATATATTTGTTAATTTGGGATCCATGCTATTAAATATAGTAATATTTGTATCAATGTTCCTAGGAACTAGTGCTATAATAGAAAAGAGAATAGACTTATAAATGAGGTGTAATATGAAAAAGAAAATAGCAGTATTATCATTGGTTTTAGGAGCAACACTACTTACAGCATGTGTGCCGGTCATTAAAGTGAAAGACGAATTTAATCCGCCAGATACAGGTGCTTTTGAAGAGAAAATAGAAAGTTTTACAAAAGATATAATAGGTGGAGTGATGGATTCCTCAATTGGAGATTATATGAATGGCGATGGTTATATTATCGAAGATAATGATACTAATGTCTATACTAGAGAAGAGGATTATGCATCCAAAGGTGGAAACATTAGAGAGATAGAAGTTGAAAATTCCATTGGAAAAATAGATGTAAAATCTGGCGATGTAGATAATGTAGAAGTTAAAGTAGTAAAAAAGCTTAAGAGCGACAAAATGAGTGAAGAAGATGCAGCAGAAAGATTTGATAGAGTTACTATAGTTGAAAATGAATCTAATGGAAAATATTCATTTAAAGTGGATTTTAAAGAAGATATAAACTTTAACGAAGGTTTGAAGTCTTTTGGATTCAATATCAATTTAGAAGTAACTATTCCAAGAACGATTGAAGATATGGATGTAGAACTAGATGTAGGAAAGATTTCTGTAGAAGACTATACAGGCGAGTTGGAAGTCGATTCAGAAGTAGGGAATATTCAACTAAATAATGTTGAAGGATATATGAAGGTAAGTTCAGAAGTTGGCAATATAGAGGGGAAAAACTTAAAAATAAAGGCTATCTCTAAGTTTGAGACTTCAATTGGAAATATAGATTTAAATATTGCAGAGATTGAAGAAATGGAAGCAAAGATTGAAATCGGTAATTTCAATTTTGAATATCCAGAAGAAGTTAATTTCATTGAAAATTCAAAAGGTGAGATAAATCCGAAATTACCTACGATTAGACTTTATAAAACTTTATAGTGAGATGTAGGTGAATATGTATTTCAAATGGATTTAGGTTTTAAATAATAAAAAGCCCTTATGGGCTTTTTTATTTGTACTCAATTTCTTGGAATTCAGGTGTTCTTGTAAATTCTCTTCTTGCAAATGGACAAAGTGGAATGATTTTCTTATTACGTTGTTTAGCTAAATCCACGACTCTAGAAACTAATTCAAAGCCTATATTATTGCCACTCCACTCAGATTCTACTCCAGTATGATCAATAATCATTACATTTTCACCTGAGTTTACAAAAGTAACTTCTCCTATTTTCACTCCATCAGATTTTGCGATAAACATATTTTGGTCTTCTAAAAACTCATATTCAAACATTGGCATTGCCTCCTTTAATTGTTAAAACTAATTATATACAGTATACCCCAAAACTAACGATTCTATCGACTGTTTTTTGTCATTAATTCTATAGTTATATTCAGAAGTTCCTTAACGTTTTGATGAAGTATATCTTTATCATATTTTAGTAAATAGATGCTATTAGGAAAATCTATATCATAGTGATTAATTGGTTCAATATCTCCAATGCTATCTAATTCTACAAATTGACATTTTATTTTGTCAGAGTAATTCATAGAAATAAGAGGTAATTGGTAGTCAAAAGTATTGGATTTGATATTAAAGGAAATAGGACCTATATATCCAATATAATCTGAATAGTCAGTATATCCATCTATTATAAGCAAATCTTTTTGTATCTTTATACTATTCAGCACATATTTTGAATCAGCAATTTCAAAGGAATTCTCCGAATCTATAATATTTAGAATCTTTGCTACATCAATCAGTCCAATAAGATCTTCTTTATTGTGAAGTAGCATTATATTTAGCAATTTGAAATCGTCATTAATGATAAAAGTCTTATACATATTTATTAAGTCTTTTCCAGAATATATGTCTTCTCGATATATTCCTAAATACTCTTCTATGGTCTTTAATTTGTAGTTTTGTAGATTCAAAATGTGATTAGATGCCTTAATCTTCTTGTATATATCATAGGACTCAATATCCTTTAAGGGAGAATTAATACCGTAGTATTCAGCTCTTGCATTTAAATAAGGAATGTCAAAGGCATCGCCATTGAAGGATATCAACAAATCTATTTGGGATAAAGAATTGAAAAAGTCCATTATTATCTGTGGTTCTTCTTTTGGAGTTTCAGCAAAATGTTGAACTAGATAATAACCGTCTTCAAATTTTCTTATGTATCCTATTAGATATACATTGGTATAAACTCTGTGAAATCCTGTAGTTTCTATATCAAACACTATTGAGTTTTCATTTTTCAAGATATTGTCGTCATTTATATTAATCTTCTCTTTTATTATCTTCATTTTATCACCATATATATATTACCCAATGAATAGAACTATAAAAACAAAAAAAGCTCATGCAATTGCATAAGCTCTATTTGAATTCTTTAAAGGAACAAACACCAGAAGCGTTGACATCTGCATAATGTTCTTGAGTATTAGTTGCTTGATAGTTGATGTTTACACCCTTACCATATAGTTCTCTAGGAGAGAAATACCTAGTGTTTTCATCTTCGCTGGTATAAAAGTCACCAACTACTGTATAGTAAATCTCATTGGAGTTTAACAAATCGCTATATATCAATCCATTTAGACTTTTTTCTATATCTTTGTCCTTAGGATTGAAAGCAACTGTAATCAGTCTTTCAATATACTCGTTTTCAGCTCCTCTACCGACTTCAAAGTAAAACTTAAGTGTCGGTTTGTAGTCATCGTTAATATCTAACGTTTCTACAATCACATTATAGTTTGCATTTTTTGCTTCAGCTTCGTCAGCTACATCGTATAGAAGGGAAGTTCTAGCCTCAGCTTCGCTAATTCCATTTTCAATCATGTCGATAAACACTTCATCATAAGACATTAATTTAACGTTTTTGTCTTGCTTATTCATAGTCATGGTTATCGCTACAATAATTACAATTGCAACAGCTAATATTACAAATATCGTTTTTTTGTTTTTCATATTATGACACCTCAATTCAAAATATAGGACTAAGCAATATGCGAATACTAAAATGTGCTTCACTAGACTCAATAAATTGAAACTCTAGTAAAATATGACTATGTATAGGTAATAGACTATTATGATGAAATAGAGTATGGAGTGTGATAGAAACAAGTATGTAATGAATTACCTTATTTTTTATATACCCAAAATAGTCTGGAATCTTTACAAATATCATTAAATAGTTAAAAAAAGCACAAGAAAAAACCTCACGATAGAATTGAGGTTTAATTAGATCATATATTATTGAAAATAAACCATTTTTTGTTGTTAGTGTCATAATGTAATTGCAAACCTTTAAGTCGCTGTCTAGATTTATCAAGTTTTCTATGGATATCTTCTTCATAAATTAAATTGTCCATAGGATAAATCGTAACTCCTGTGAGATACGAGTATTGAAAATCAATTATTATGCTATTTTTAGATAATTCATCATATAATACACATTATCTTAGAATTTTATAGTGAAAGGTTTAAATAAAGGCTTGAAAAACTCACTTCTTGGTATATAATTTAATAAGTGATAAAGAGGTGTATAAAATATGATTTATCTAGATAATTGTGCTACTACAAAACCAAGAGAAGAAGTAGTAGAAGCTATGACAATAGCTCTTAGAGAAGAGTATGGAAATCCATCTTCACTTCATAGGATGGGAATGGAGATGGAAAATAAAATAGAGAGTATAAGAAGTGATATTGCTAGCTTCCTTAATGTTTCCAGCGAAGAGATTTATTTTACTTCAGGAGGGACGGAAAGCAATAATATTGCTATTCAATCAATTGTTAAATCAAAGAGCAAGTTTGGTAAGAAGATTATTACTTCCATTGTTGAGCACTCGTCTGTAGAGAATGTTTATAAACAGTATAAAGGCTCAGAATTTGATGTTGTTTTTCTTAAATGTGATGGATATGGAAATGTGGATTTAGAGGAATTAGAAAACGAAATTGATGACGAGACAATACTTGTGAGTTTTGTGCATGTGAATAATGAACTGGGAAGTATTAACGATATTAAGGCGATAAGTGAGATAGTTAAAAAGAAAAACCCTAAGACTCATCTTCATGTGGATGGGGTGCAAGCTTTTGGTAAAATAGATATCGACCTAAAGGAACTAAATATTGATTCTTACTCAATAAGTGGTCATAAAATTCACGGTCCAAAAGGGGTCGGCTTACTGTATCTAAAGAAAGGTATCAATATTAACCCAATTGTTTTTGGTGGGAATCAAGAAAGTGGAATAAGAAGTGGTACAGAAAACACTACGAGCATAATTGGATTTGGAAAAGCAGTAGAGTGTTTACGAGTTCTTTTAGACGATGAAATAGAGCATAAATCTAATTTAAGGAAACACTTAGTGAACAGGATTGAAAATGAGATTAGCGATATTAGAATAAACACTGATTTGAATAATAGTGCAAGTGCGATTACAAATATAAGTTTTTTAAATACTCGTGGTGAAGTAATACTTCATTATTTAGAGAATGATGACATTTATATTTCAACTGCATCTGCTTGCTGTTCAAATACTAAAAAGCCTAGCTCTGTATTGGCTAAACTTGGCTATGATAATACGATTACTGAAGGTTCAATTAGGGTATGTACAAGCTATGAGATTTCTATCAAAGATATTGACTATTTTGTAGATAGGCTTAAATTAGCAGTTGAAGAAATTAGAAAGATAACTATGAGGTGATATATTGGAACATTTACTTAGCGTAAGTCTAGGTGAGCTTATATTAAAAGGCGGCAATAGAAAATACTTTGAAGACAAACTTATTAAGTCCATGAGAAGGGCAATGGCTGATATTGGATTTGAAAAGATATATAAAGGACAAGGGAAGATTTATATTGAAGCTAATAAGAATGATTTTCCAGCTCTTATTAAGAGACTTGAGAAAGTTTTTGGAATAGTTTATATAAGTCCTTGTATAAAAGCAGAAAAAGATTATGAGAGTATAAAAGAAGCGGCAAAATTGTTAGTAGAAGAACATGGATATGATGAAGATGACTGGACTTTTAAAGTAGTATCTAAAAGGGGAGATAAGTCATTTCCTATGACATCTCCAGAAATCTCTAAGGAATTAGGTGGATACTTACTTAGCCAGTTTCCTAATGCGAAGGTTGATTTACACAATCCTGAGCAGATAATATATGTTGACGTAAAAGCTAATTCATATGTGTATTCTGAGAGATATCACGCAAGAGGTGGTATGCCTGTAGGAACTAATGGGTCAGGATTATTATTGCTTTCTGGGGGAATTGATAGCCCTGTAGCAGGATATTTAATGGCGAAGAGAGGAATTGTATTAAATGCAGTTCACTATCATTCTTATCCATTTACTTCTGAGAGAGCAGAACAAAAAGTAATAGATTTAGCGAAAATAGTATCGAGATATACTGGACCTATGAAAATTCATAGCGTAAACATATTGGATATCCAAAAGGAAATCAATGAGAAATGTGACGAAAGAATGATGACAATCATTTCCCGTAAATTTATGATGAGAATCGCAGAAAAAATAGCTAAAATGAACAATTATGATGCACTTATTACAGGTGAAAATTTAGGACAAGTAGCAAGTCAAACGATTGATGCACTTAAGGTTACTAATGATACTACTGATATGTTGGTATTTAGACCACTTATTGGTATGGACAAATCAGATATCATTGAAATCGCAAATGATATTGAAACTTTTGAGACTTCAA
This sequence comes from Tissierellia bacterium, assembly GCA_012728335.1. Lineage (GTDB taxonomy): Bacteria > Bacillota > Clostridia > Tissierellales > Peptoniphilaceae > JAAYFG01. The sequence goes on from JAAYFG010000129.1 coordinate 11,569, forward strand.
TTAAACCTTTTGAAGATTGTTGTACCGTATTTTTACCAAAAAGTCCTCTACTAAATCCAAAGATTGAAGATATAAATAAAGCGGAAGAGGTACTTGATATAGAAGCACTAGTTGATGATGCGATATCTAAAATGAATATCATCAAGATCGATTAGAAGGAGATTAGATATGAAAAAATGTTTATTAGTATTGTTAATACTTATAGTTGTATTAGTAGGAGTTGGAGTTTCAAACTATAATAGTTTAATTCCACTTGAGGAAGAGGTAAATAGTTCTTGGGCACAAGTAGAGAATATATTAAAGAGCAGGGCAGATTTAATTCCAAACCTTGTAAATACAGTAAAAGGCTATGCTGATCATGAATCAGAAGTATTTATTAAAGTTACAGAAGCAAGAAGTAAAGTTTTAGAAGCGAATTCACCAGAAGAATATGCAGAAGCAAATGCTGAACTAGACAAGGCATTAGTTGATATCAATATGGTAGTTGAAGCGTATCCAGAACTTAAAGCTAATCAAAACTTTTTAAACTTACAAGCTGAACTTACTGGTATGGAAAACAAACTGGCTACTGAGAGATTAAGATATAATGATAGTGTTCAAAACTACAATTCTATTACAAGAAAGTTTCCAAAGAATATCTTTGCTAAACTGTTTGGGTTTGAGCAAAAAGAATACTTCAAGATAAATGAAGAAGATGCAAAGGTTCCAGAAGTGAACTTTTAAATAGAATATGATAAAATTTCAGAGAGTAGTTATATAACTACTCTCTAATGTTTAATTAATAGGAATTAATCGGAGGATACATGAAATATAATAAACAAAAAAGAGTATTTTTAGTATTAGTGGTTATTGCAATGTTTTTCTCCACAATGGCTTCTGCAAAACTACATAATTTCGATTATTCGAGATTGCCAGATAATAAAGATGGATACTATTATTATGATGAAACTGGAATCCTATCAGAAAGTACAAAAAAGCACATAGATAAACTGAGTACCGAATTAGACGAAAAGTCAGATATACAGATACTCGTTGCCGTGGTTAACGATTTGGATGATTTAGATATTGATTCCTATAAATCCAGGCTTTATGAAAAATGGGGAATTGGATCTAAATCTAGAGATGAAGGAGCTCTTATAGTCGTAAAGCCTAAGTTCAGTAGCAGTGATACTGGCTATATAGGGTTTGAACCTGGATATGGGCTTGAAGATATATTGACTTCAAGTGTTACGAGAAACATACAAGATGATTATGTAATACCAGAGTTTAAGAATAACGATTATGATACAGGTGTACTTTATGCTTATAATGCAGTTATGCAAATTGTTACTGAAGATAGGGGTATAACTCTTACTGGAGAGGAAATATATCTTCCAGACAATCACAATGGAAATGAAACGGTTGTAAATATTTGGGATATTATTAGGATAATATTAATTATTATTGTGATAATTTCGATATTTGGTAATCCTAGAAATGGTAGAAGACGTAGAAATAACTTTATTTTCTTCCCAAGAGGAGGATTCTACGGTGGTAGCTCAAGTAGCTCTAGAGGTTCATTTGGTGGCGGATCTTTTGGCGGAGGAGGCTCATTTAGAGGTGGTGGTGGCCGATCTGGTGGAGGAGGGTCATCTGGAAGTTGGTAGAAAACCAAGAGGACCTAGTTGATAATGTTTATCAATACTATTCAAGGGTATCTATTCCTTAATGAAATTAAGGAGGAAGATATGAATAATATTGATTTAGTGGTGACTTTAACGCAACACGAGAGAGACTCTAATAATGTTACGATAGCTTTTACTATGGGAATGACTGCAGCCCAAAAGGGATATGATGTAGAATTACTTTTGCTTTCAGATGCAGTTCATTTAGCATCTAAAGGGTATGCAGATAAAATAGATATTGGAGAGCCTTTTAAACCTATAAGTGAGTTACTTCCTGGATTTTTAGAAGCAGGCGGAAAATTAAAAGTCTGTTCTGCTTGTATGATACACAATGGAGTATCCGAAGAAAATCTAGTAGAAGGTGCGGAGATCATCAATGCAGACTATGTAGTTGATGCTATAATGATTGCTAAGAAATCACTACAATTGAATTAGAAAGTATATAAATAAAAGCTCTGTTCTATTATGAACAGAGCTTTTAAAATTATAGCGAGTTTATTTTTTTGCTATTTTATCAACTACCATAGCAATAGCACCGTCTCCAGTTACGTTACATGCAGTACCGAAACTATCTTGAGCCATATAAAGTGCCATCATCAGACCTAAATTTGCCTCAGAGAATCCAAGCATACTTGAAAGTAGTCCTAGTGCTGCCATAACTGCTCCTCCTGGAACTCCAGGTGCTGCAATCATAGTTACACCTAACATCATTATGAATTGGAACATAGAACCAAATTCAGGCGTTATTCCACCAATTAGCATTACAGCTAATGAACAAAGTGTAAGTGTTATAGTACTACCAGATAAATGGATAGTAGCACATAGTGGAATTACGAAATCAGCAATTTCATCACTTACTCCATTAGATTTTGTTGCTTGTGTAGTAACTGGTATAGTTGCTGCTGAAGACTGAGTTCCAACAGCCGTTAAATATGCAGGAACCATATTTTTCAATGATTTGAAAGGATTTTTTCCTGAAATGCTTCCAGCTACTAAGAATTGAACGATTAAATAAGCAATATGAAGTGCTATAACTAGCAAGAATACTTTTCCAAATATTGCCATAATTTCCATTACTTCTCCAGTAAATGCCATTTCAGAGAAAATACCAATTATGTGAAGTGGTAATAATGGAATGATTATATTATCTATAATCTTTTCAATTATTTTTTGGAATTCACTTACTGCACCGTAAAGTGTTTTTCCATCTACTGCTGCAATTCCAAGACCTAGAATAAATGCAGTAACTAGTGCTGACATTACGTCCATTATAGGATTTATTGTGATTTCGAAGAAAGAAGCTACTTCAATTCCAGTTCCTCCGATTTGTACTCCTGCAGGAATTAACATAGGTAAACTGCAGTTCCTACAAAAAATGCTATAGTACCTGCAATAATAGTAGATAAATATGATAGCGCTGCAGTAACTCCTAATAACTTACCTGCTGATGTTCCTAATTCTGCAATACCAGGTGCAATAAATGCAATTATCAATAGTGGTATTATGTAGTTTAAGAACTGGCCAAATAATCCTGAAAATGTTACAGCAATTCTGACTAAAAATTCTATGCCAGAAATACCGATTAATATACCTACGATAATACCAAGTATTAACTTAGGTAGTAAACCTAATTTTTTCATAACTAATCCCCCAATTATTATGTTTTTTGATTGTAAATTAGTACACAATCTAGAACATAATACCATTATACAATTGGTTTGTAAAGTTTATGAAAAGAATAGGGAATAATAATGAAAATAGTTCCTAAATAGACTGGTAGAAATCAATCCAAATCTTCCTTACATTTTCTCTAGAATAGTAATTAGATATGTAGTTTGAATTATTTATAGCATCAGAATAATATTGTTTATCAGTGGATAATTTACGTATTTCATCAACAAAAGAATCATTATCAAATCCATTCACATACTTTTCAAATAAGATGTCTTCATAAAGTTCAAGATTTCTTAATAAAATAGGTAAACCTGAACTACATGCTTCTAAAATAGCCATTGGAAATAATTCATTATATGAAGGCATGAATAATAGGTCGGAAGCATTATATAATTCATTCATTTCATTACGAGGTATGATTCCTAAAAATTTGACATTAGGAGGTGGATTTTCCGTAATTTTTTTCAGGTCGGAATATCCATCTGTTATGGCTCCAAAAGAAAAGCCACCCGCCCAGACAAAATTTATATGAGGAAGAGCTTCTGCTATCTTTACGAAATCCAATACTCCCTTTCTAGTCTGAACTTGGCCTACACCTAGAACTGTAAAAGAATCCTTGGAAATTTCGAATTTATCCTTTGCACTTAGTTTTTCTTCAGGTGGTAATTGATAAAAAGATTCTTCTGATACGAAATTAGGGATATAGTTAATTTTGGATCTATCAATATTGTACTTTTCTAGCTCACTAATAAAAATAGGATTAACGACAACTATTTTATCTGCATTCCTATACATACTTAAAAAATACTTGTGGAAAATACCCATCATAAACTTAGGTAGTTTTATTGAACCCTCCAATGTTTCAGGAAGAAAATGGACATGTATTACTTTTTTCGCCTTTATTAAATTCATTCTCAAAAAACTCATTGGGTCAATAGTGTGTATGTGTATGATGTCTGTTTTCTTGTTCTTATTTATATATACGTCAAAACAGTCTGCACATGTATCTTTTATGAGATTAATTTGCTCATGAGTCGCAGCTCCTACTCCTTGTCCTTCAATTTTATCGCCTGTATAAGACATATTTATAGAAATTTTATGCATAATTACACCTCTTTTTAGATTCTATAACAATATTATCTCATTTTATATAGAGTAGCCAGTAAAAAAATGGAAACGAAGTTAAAGACAAATCAAAACAACTTAGAAATTGGTTGGAATTTGAAGGTTCATAAATTATTTTATCGAGTTGATTTAAATGTATTGACATAGCTAAACAATTATTTTATAATTATTCTTAGTTTAGTATTAGTAAACAAATTATTTAATATATGATTATAGGGGATGAATATGAATATCGGTGAAAGAATTAAAAATTTGAGGATAATGCAAGGCTTAACCCAAGAGGAATTAGCCGATAGAAGTGAGCTTACAAAAGGCTTCATATCTCAATTGGAAAGAGACTTAACTTCTCCTTCTATAACGACACTAGTAGACATACTTGAAGCCTTGGGAACCAATCTAAAGGATTTTTTCAATGAATTAGATGATGAAAAGTATGTTTTCAATATAGAGGATATGTTTGAAGTAGAGAATGAGGAGTTTGGATATAAGATTATTTGGGTAGTTCCTAATGCCCAAAAAAATGAAATGGAGCCAATTCTAATAGAAATAAATCCTAATGGTGAGTCAAAAGAAATTCTCCCATTTGCAGGTGAAGAGTTTGGATATGTAGTAGAGGGAGAAATGTACTTATGTAATAATGGCGACGAGCATTTAGTTTCCAAAGGAGAGTCTTTCTATTTAAGAGGTAAAAAGTCTCATTACTTGAAAAACAAATCTAAAAACGTTGCAAAGGTGATATGGGTATCTTCACCACCAATTTTCTAAGGGGAGGTAAAAATGGAGAAAATAATAATTGATATAAAGAATTTAACAAAAGCATTTGGGGACAATATTGTCCTTGATGATATTAACTTATATATAAGAGAGAACGAATTTTTAACTCTTTTAGGACCTAGTGGTTGCGGTAAAACTACTACACTTAGAGTAATTGCAGGGTTTGAAGATCCTACCTCTGGTAGCGTAATGTTCCAAGGCAAAGATATTACTAAAATTCCGGCAAATGAAAGAGCTGTAAATACAGTTTTCCAAAAATATGCACTATTTCCACATTTAAATGTGTATGAAAATATTGCATTTGGACTTAAAATTAAAAAAATGCCTAGTTCTGAAATCGACAAAAAAGTAAAAGAAGTATTGGAATTAGTGAACCTTTCAGGATTTGAAAAAAGAGATGTAGAATCATTAAGTGGTGGTCAGCAACAGAGGATTGCAATTGCAAGAGCGTTGGTAAATGAACCAAAAGTATTATTGCTAGATGAGCCACTTGCTGCACTAGACTTAAAGCTAAGAAAAGGAATGCAGATTGAACTGAAAAATATTCAAGAGAGAGTAGGTATCACTTTCGTCTTTGTAACTCATGACCAAGAAGAAGCGCTTACTATGTCAGATACGATAGTAGTAATGAACGAAGGTAAAATCCAACAAATCGGAACTCCTATTGATATATACAATGAACCAAAAAACTCTTTCGTCGCAAACTTCATAGGACAAAGCAATATTATAAGTGGAATTATGAAAGAGGATTTTAAAGTTGAAATATTTGATGTAGATTTTCCATGTGTAGATAAAGGGTTTTTAAAAGACGAAGTAGTGGATGTAGTAATAAGACCAGAAGATGTTGAAATAGTAAGTACTGATAGTGGTAAACTTAAAGGTGAAATCGAGTCTGTTATATTTAAAGGCGTTCATTATGAAATTAGAATAGTAACAGACAAATTTACATGGGTTTCACAGACGACTAAAAAATATAACGAGGGAGATATTGTAGGCATCGATGTATTACCTGATAATATTCATATAATGCATAGGATGGTGACAGAATGAAAAGATATTCAATACCATACTTTATGTGGATGTTAGTATTTATAGTACTTCCTTTAATACTAATTGTAATGTTAGCATTCTCAGATGGAATGACAACAGACGGACTGGAATTCAGCTTTTCTATTGAAAATATAAAAAGGGTTTTTGATCCAGTGTATTTGAGAATTATTTTTAACTCCTTGGTACTTGCAGCGGTTTCTACAGTTATATGTATTATAATCGGATATCCAGTTGCTTATATAATTGCGAATAGCAATAAAAAATACAGAAATACTCTGATTTTACTGTTTGTAATACCTATGTGGATGAACTTTTTGTTGAGGACTTACGCATGGTTATCACTTCTTGGAAGTAATGGGATACTGAATTTGTTCTTCGGGAAGTTGGGGTTAGGACCATTTGATTTGCTTTACAATAACAAGGCAATACTTTTAGGAATGGTATATAACTTTTTACCGTTCATGGTTCTTCCTATCTATTCAGTTCTTATAAAGATAGACAAGAGTTTAATTGAGGCAGCAAGAGATTTAGGAGCTACTACGCCGACTATACTTAGAAAAGTAGTAGTACCACTTTCATTAGGTGGCGTAGTTACAGGTATTACGATGGTATTTGTGCCAGCTGTTAGTACATTTATTATCTCTAATTTATTAGGTGGAAATAACTTCATGCTAATAGGTAATGTGGTTGAACAGCAATTTAGATTTACAGGAGACTGGAACTTTGGTTCAGCCATATCGCTAGTGCTTATGGTGATAATACTAATTACAATGTCGATTACATCACGTGTGGACTCATCTGGAAAGCAAGGAGGTAAAGGGCTATGGTAAGTAAAGTATCAAAGAGAATATATCTGGCTTTAGCATTTATCTTTTTGTATGCACCAATAATAGTCTTGATAGTATTTAGCTTTAACGACTCAAGACTTAGAGGAAATTGGGCGGGATTTAGTTTTAGATGGTATATTGAACTATTTAATGATAGAAATATATTGATGGCATTTTATAACACTATAGTCGTTGCAGTCGTGTCGACAGTGATTTCAACTATCATAGGAACTTTTGCAGCAATAGGAATTCATAGCTTAAGAGGTGCAAAGAAAAGTGTAATGCTAAATTTAAACTATTTACCAGTTTTGAATCCAGATATAGTTACAGCAGTGTCACTAATGGCATTATTCAGGTTTTTAAGTGTGAAGTTTGGACTTGGGACTTTGATAATATCCCATATAGTATTTTCTATACCGTATGTGGTTTTATCGATATTGCCTAAGTTGAGGCAATTAGACCCAAACTTGCTTGATGCAGCAATGGATTTAGGAGCAACTCCTTTTATAGCCATAAGGAAAGTTATAATACCTCAAATAATACCAGGTATCGTAACTGGGGCGTTAATTGCATTTACAATGTCCATAGATGATTTTGCAATTTCGTTCTTTAACACTGGACAAGGGGTATCAAACTTAAGCATCACAATTTATTCCATGACTAAAAGAGGAATAAATCCAAGTATAAATGCGTTGTCGACAATAATGTTCGTAGTTTTAATAGGATTATTGTTAATTATAAATAAGAGATCAAAATTAATAGATGAATAGGGGGATAATATATTGAAAAAATTATTATTAGTATTACTAGGTGTAGTTGGAGTTTTTGCACTAGTAGGTTGTGGTAGCAAAGATAGTGGCGAAAAAATCTATGTTTACAACTGGGGAGAGTATATAGATGAAAGCCTTTTAGATGAATTCACTAAAGAAACTGGAATCAAGGTTATTTACGACACATTCCCATCTAATGAAGATATGTATGTGAAAATAAAACAAAGTTCAGATAATATAGATGTAACAGTTCCGTCTGACTATATGATAGAGAGAATGATAGAAGAAGATATGATTCAAAAAATAGACTTCTCTAAAATCCCTAATTTTGAAGGCGTGAACGAAGGACTTAAAAATCCTGACTTCGATCCAACGGGAGAATTTTCAATTCCATATTTCTGGGGAACGACAGGTATCATTTATAATGCAAAAAATATCACTGATACTATAGATTCTTGGGCAGACCTTTGGGATGAAGAGTATAGTGGTAAAATAGTAATGTATAACTCTCAAAGGGACAGCATTGCCATAGCGCTTAAAATGTTAGGCTATTCAATGAACTCAAAAGATTCTCAAGAGTTAGAAGAAGCCAAACAAGCGTTAATTGCACAAAAACCGTTAGTATTAGCTTATCAAGCTGATGAGGGAAGAGATACTATAGTTGCTGAAGAGGGAGATATTGGAGTAATGTATTCAGGAGACGCACTTTTCATGATTCAGGAAAATCCTAATCTTAAATACGTATATCCAAAAGAAGGTAGCAATTTATGGTTTGACTCTATGGTAATACCGAATAGCGCACAAAATGTTGAAGGAGCACATAAGTTTATAGACTTTATGCTAAGACCTGAAAATGCAGCGAAAAATGCAGAGTTTACAGTAGGTTATGCGACACCTGTAGACGCGGCAAGAGAATTATTACCTGAAGAATTAAAAAATAGCGAAGTTGCATATCCAACACAAGAAACTATAGATAAAAGCGAAGTTTATAGAAACCCAAAAGATTTAATCAGCCTTTATGATGAAATTTGGACAGCAGTACAAACAGCACAATAAAACTATTAAAAGACACAAGTATTCAATTCTTGTGTCTTTTTTGATACATAAATACTTTAACTGGGTAAACTTCAAATAATAGATTATTGAAAGGAGAACCATAATGAAGATAAAGTTTTTAGGTGCAGCTGGCATGGTAACGGGTTCAAATCATTTAATAGAGGCAAACGATAAAAAGATATTATTGGATTGTGGCATGTTCCAAGGTGGGGATATTGAAGAGCAACTTAATTATGAAGATTTCAAATTCAATCCTGCCGAAATAGATTATGTTGTATTATCCCATGCTCATATAGACCACAGTGGTAGGATACCTAAGTTGGTTAAAGAAGGGTTTAAAGGAAGAATAATAGCAACTAAGGCAACGACTGAGCTTTCAGAGATAATGTTGTTAGATAGTGCTTATATACAAGAGAAAGACACTGAGTGGGCAAATAGAAAAAGAGAACGTAGAGGTGAAGAAATGTTAGAACCTCTATATGGAAATGAAGATGTAGAAAGAGCTATGTATTACTTTGAAGAGTATTACTATGATCAGATAATTGAATTGGACGAAAATATCAAATTAGTATTTAGAGATGCTGGACATATGCTCGGAAGTGCTGTTGTTGAGCTTTGGATAAACGAGAAAGGGGAAACTTCTAAAATAGTTTACTCTGGAGATTTAGGTGCAAAGAGCAGGGCTATAATTAACAACCCAACTTATGTAAATGGCTGCGATTATCTAATCATTGAATCTACATATGGAGACACAGTTCATGAAAAAGTAGAAGAAAATGTTGAAAAGCTTATTTCGATAATTGATGAAACGACTAAAAGAGGCGGAACTTTAATTATTCCTGCTTTTTCAGTTGGTAGAACTCAAGAGATAATATATGAATTGAATAGATACTATGAAAAGGAAAGCCTTGAAAACTATTTAAAAGTACCAATATATGTAGATAGTCCATTGGCTATGAGAGCGACTAGAGTATATGAGAAAAATGCTGATCTATTTAATACCGAAACTACAGATTTGATACTTAGTGGAGATAATCCTTTCCAATTTCCTAATTTGAGATATGTGGACTCAGTAGAGGAATCTAAGATGCTAAATAGAACTGCTTTTCCAAAAGTAGTAATAGCTTCAAGTGGGATGGCCGACGCTGGTAGGGTACGTCATCACTTAAAGCACAATCTTTGGAATAAGAAAAGTTGTGTATTATTTGTTGGATATCAAGCTGTTGGATCTACAGGTAGAAGACTGTTAGATGGTGTAGAAACACTTAAAATAGCTGGGGAAGAAGTACAAGTTAATGCTGAAATCAAAAAACTAGATGGTTTCTCTGCACATGCTGACCAAAAGATTATAATTGACTGGATAGATAAGATGACTGATAAACCTAAAAAAATATTTTTGGTTCATGGTGAAGATGAAGCTCAAAATACACTTAAATCATTGATCGATGCAAAATTTGAAACAGAGTGTGTGATTCCTAAAATGTATGACGAAGTTGAGATTACTAGAGATTATGAAACTGTAAAACTATCTCATTTCGATAATATTGAACTGATGAATAGAGATTTAAGGAATATAATTGGGTCTGTCGATGAGAAATACAATGCTTTAATAGAAAACTTAGAGAAAATAGAAGATGATGCACATCTTAAAAAGAATTACCAAGATTATAAGGATAAGCTTTTAGAAATACAAAATAGGATAATGGAAATGATAGTAATAGGCGGTAAGTAATGTTAAGCTTAAGTTAAATCGTAAAAACACCTATATATATTTATTAATTCGTGGTATTATATTAATATGATTAAGTATGAGGAGGAAATGTCATGAATAAGAAGGTTAAAAATGCGATTCTTTATGCTATTTTACTTATTATGTTATTTATCTCAACCTTCAGTAAAATGTTTGATGTGTCCAATATTTGGAAACCTCAAAACAATGGAAACACATCATTCAACGGTATATACTTTGAAAAACCAGGCAATGTTTACAATCTGAAAGTTGTTAGAAGCCTAGCTACAGAAAATGGTAGCGATAAGCTTCAATATGATATTGAATTTGAATACTCTGGACAACCATCCAATATGAGGATAATAGGAGACGTTTCACAACAAGCGTTTTTTGGCGACGGAGTAGTACCAAAACATAGTAATGTAGTCCTAAAAGATCAGTACGACGAAATCAACAGAATGCTATTTAATGAAAAACTTCATCTTAGAGACTATTATAAGAAGATGCCAGAATATAATTTTGCAAGCAATTCTAGTATAAGAGTTCCTTTAACAGATAATGAAGATGTAAATACATATAAATTTAGATTAACTTATACACCTAGATACTTAGTATCAGGTAATGATAATGTTATTGGTAAAATGGGAGTTTTCCTAACAAATGGAAGAGTAGACAAGTTTACTGATAGTAGTTATGAATTGAAGTCTGAGACATCTAAGTTTACTAATGCAGGAATGCAAGTTTACACTTTAGAAGTATTTGATGACGCAAAACTGGGAAGAATGGATACTTTCAAAAATATCAATAATGTAATATTTATAATGAGCGTAATCGGTATGGTAATTCTAGTTGCAGCTTCTAAGAAAATAAACGAATTTGCTGCAATAGGTTTAATGTTTATATCGATATTAACGTTTTATAAGTTCTTTGGAGTGGGAGTTTCGCCTAAAGCAACTTATACTGCATTACCAATTATGGCTTTTATTACCGTATTGTTGGGTAAACAAATGCCAAAAGACAAAATTGAATTTGGAAAATACGACTTCTCACAAGCGCTGGTCGGAGCAGTAATATTTTCAATAATTTCAATATTGGTATTTGTATTGCCAGTAGCAGCATAAAAAGAAAGTATGTAGAACTAGTCTAATAACAAAGACTAGTTCTTTTTATATCGATTTTATCAATATTAGTAATAGATTCTCTCTATTATTATTATTGATAAAGATATGTTATTATTTCATTAAGATAGGGGTGAAAGGATGAAAATACAAGAGAAAAGGATAAAAGACAATATATTAAATATTGGGAGAATCGGAGAATCGGAAGAAGGTATTAATAGAATAGCTTTTAGTAAAGAGTTTATAGAAGCAAGGAATATTCTAGAAAGAAAGATGAAAAGTATAGGCTTAAGAACAAAAATCGATGGCGTAGGAAACTTAATAGGTAGGAAACAAGGAATATTGAATGAAAAAATAATGATAGGTTCCCATTTAGATACAGTAGTCAATGGTGGATTATTGGATGGAAATTTAGGTGTGATAGCTTCGTTGGAATGTATGATGGTAATGGACGAGTTTAATTATTCTCCTAAACACACTATAGAAATAGTATGTTTTAATGCAGAGGAAGGCAGTGAATTAGGAGGTACATTTGGTAGCAGAGCCATGAATGGGCAAGTTTTAGTTGATGAAAAAAATAAAAATACACTAAGTAGTTATGGAATAGATAGTGAAAGTATAAATGATACTATTAATAAAGAAAAAATATTAACATTTTTAGAATTACATATAGAACAAGGTGGAATACTAGAGAATAGATCAAAAACAATAGGGATAGTTGAGAACATTGTTGGAATAAGTAGATATAAAATTACTGTTTTAGGCGAAGAGAATCATTCTGGGACTACTTCCATGGACTTAAGAAAAGACGCTCTAGTTACTGCAAGTGAGATCATAGTTAAAGTAAATAAAATAGCTAAATTAATGAATCCTCCTTTTGTTGCAACTGTAGGGATATTAAATGTATTACCAAATTCAGTTAGTATAATACCTGGAAAAGTTGAGTTTATTGTTGAGTTGAGAGATGTTGGTGAGAGTCAAATACTTGATTTTATGGTCAGTATAAAAGAATATATTAATAGCTTTAAAAAAAATATAACTGTGGAAGAATTGGTTACTAAACCTCATAAAAAGCTGTCTAATAAAATAAATACTATAGTAGAAGATATTTGTATTGAAAACAATATAAGTTACTTGAGAATGGATAGTGGAGCAGGGCATGACTGTAAAGAGTTTGTAGACAAAACTGATGTTGGCTTGATTTTTATTCCAAGTATTAATGGAAAGAGTCATTGTAAGGAAGAAATGAGTAATTTTGAAGATATATATACAGGGGTGCAATTATTACTTGATGTTTTATTATATATAGATGGTGAATATGGAGGTTCGTTATGAAAATATTACTTATAAACCCAAATAGTGATGAACTAGTTACTAATTCAATGAAGCTACTTGCGGCTAGTTACATTGAAGAAGGTATTTCTATCGACTGTATAGATATTCCTGATGCACCAAAGTTTATTGGATCATACTATGATCATTTTCTTATATCTAAGGGTTTAGTAAATATAATTAAGGAAAACAATGATAGATATGATGGATTTATTATAGGATGTCATGGAGATCCAAATTTAGAGCTATTAAAAGAAATAACAGTCAAACCTTTAGTTGGAATAGGAGAAGTATCTATGAAAGTAGCCACTCTCTTGGGAGATAGTTTTTCAGTTATAATGGCATCATCGGATTTAATACCAAATAAAAAAGTGATGATAAATAACTATGGGTTAGATAGATATTTTAATTCTGTACGTGTAGCTAATGTAGAAAATGAAAAGAAAATAAATGAGGAGTTAGTTGAAGCTTGTGAAAATGCAGTATATCTTGATAAATCGGAAGTACTAGTACTGGGTTGTGCTGCTTTTTCTGGAAAAAAATCAATTATAGAAAGAACTCTAAATGTGCCTGTAGTGGATGGCGTGAGTATTTCAATAGGAGTATTAATAGGAATAATAAAAGCAAAATTGAGCATAAGCAAGGTAGGTAGATACAAGTTAAAGAATTAGAAAGAAGATCTGAATTCAGATCTTCTTTCTAATTCTCAATAATACAAAATTCAGAATTTTGTATAAATTTATATAAATAACTTTCAAAAACACTTATAGACTCTTGTTTAATAGGGTTAATATTTCTATGTTTTACTAGGTAAATAGACCTTGGATCAGGTGGGTCAGTAAGATTTGAAATTCTTATATTCAATTCATTTTTAAGAATTTCAGCTATTCCCCAAGGTACAACTGCCCAAGTATTATGTAATTTAATACAGTCACGTATAAGTGCAGGTGTATCTATCCTGACATGTGGGTCTTCATTAGGAGGCCAATATTTATTATGCCAAATCTGAAACTCTATTCCCCAATCAACATATAATTCATTTTCAATTTTTAAATTTTTTGGATCTACTAAGTTTGGGTACCTAGAAAAATTAGCATGACTTATTAAAACTAAATTTTCCTTAAAAATTGATTTGAACGTTAGATTATGATTTCTATGGGTTTTAGATACAATACCTAAATCTAATTTATAGTCTTCTAGCATTTCAAAAATTGTATTAGTCCACATTGTATAAATCTTTAATGATACATTTTGATTTTGTAAAAAATTCACATATAAGTCTCCAAATAAATAAGAGTTTAAGCTATCAACTGAACCAATAGAAATAGTGGTTTTAGTATCATTAGAAATCCAATCAGTTATGTATTTATTTAATTCTAACCATTGATTTGCAATTGGTATAAACTCATATCCCTTTTCTGTCAATGAAAGAGTTTGTTTACCTCGTGCTCTATTAAATAATTTAAACCCTAGTTCATTTTCTAAATCAAGTATTCTATGAGTAATTGTTGATTGAGATATAAATAATCTTTCAGCAGCTTTCGAAAATGTTTTGAATTCAGTGATTGCAATAAAAGCTTGAATATTACGAGCATTCATAAATACACCTCCACTTAATATTAATAATATTAATATTATATACTGAATCATTTCATTATTCAATTCGTCCCTTCTATGATACCATATTTTTAAGGAGGAGAGACGAATGAAAATACTAATTCAAAATATCAGGTACTATGATACAGTATCAAAACAAACATATGAACACGTAGAAATCAAAAATGGTAAAATAAGCAAATACTTAAATTCAGAAGAACCAGTTATTATAAGTGATTATGATAAGATAATTGATGGTAAAGATAAGTTTATGATTCCAGCTTTCTATAATACTATTTTATATGATTTACCTAGAGAAAAGGAGGTCAATCCTGAATTAAATGAAGAAGGAAAGATAACTTCACTCATTAGAAATGGGATTGTAGGTTTTTTAAATTTAGGTTACTTGGATGCAGAGTTAATTAGACAGAAAAAATTAATGGATGTTTTCTCAATATATGATATAGAGAAAATAGATTTGGAGAATATTTGTCTAGAAAGTATATTTATAAAACATGATAAACCACATGTAGTTATTAATTATGATAGCAAAAAAATAAAACACTTAATTGAGCATAAGGTTATTAACAAAAAAGATATTGTTTTACTAGATAGAGAAATAACCTATGAAGATATAGAGATGTTAAATGAATTGGGTTGTTGGATACTAATCACTCCAGTATATGCTGCTCTTAAAGGTGAAAAAATAGGTATTACTGATTTCGATATAAGAAGAGTATTAGTTGGGACTGTTAATGAGTTAAATGTACTGAGAAATTTGAGACAATTAATTACAAATGAAAGAATTATTAAAAAATCACCAGACTCTCCTAAACCAACAGATGTTTTTTGTGTGAGTAATACTAATTATGCAAACTTTATCAATGAGTTTTTTGAAAATGAAAATCTTGGAACAAATATAATATTGCTAAGTAAAAATAACCTTTCATTAAATCCTGTAAAAGAAGATAAGTATATATCAAATTTAATACATACTGGTCAAGTTGACGCGATAGACACAGTAATATCAAAAGGTCATGTATTAATGGAAAATGGAGTAATTGTTTGGTAAAGGAGGTTAATTAAGTATGAGGACATTATATTACAATGCATATATTATAACCATGGAAGAGGGTATTGGCATATTAGAAGATGGTGCATTATTAGTTAATAATAATCTCATCGAAGATATCGGTAACTCCGATGATATGTTAAAAAAATACACAAATAATAATAAAGTTGATTTTGAAGGAAAAATAATGTTACCTGGATTTGTAAACACGCATACACATTCTGTATTGACTGTTTTAAAAGGACTTGCAGAAGATGTAAATACTATAAAAGCTGTTTATGGATGGATGACTACTGTTAACGAAATAATAACAGAAGAAGATAGTTATATACTATCTAGGTTAGGGCAACTTGAGATATTATCATCAGGATCGACAACGATAGTTGAGAATTCTACTAAAATGAATGGAGTCGCTAAAGCATCTGAAGAATTAGGAAATAGAATAGTACTATCTGCTGGTAAAATTCATGACTATGAATTGGAACCAATACGTAGAGGACAATATATTTACAATAAAGAAATCGGGAAACAAACAATGGAAGAAGCAATGTTATTAATTGAAAAGTGGAATGGTAAAGCTGATGGAAGAATAACGTGCAATTTATATCCTCATGCGACAGAAACATGTAGCATGGAAATATTAAAAGAAATAGCTAGTATATCTAAAAATGAAAAAATGGGTGTAACATTACATATGGCTCAAAATACAAGAGAAGTACAAAGAATTAGAGAGGTTTATGATAAAAGCCCTATTGAGTATATGGAGAGTGTAGGTTTATTAAACAGAAATTTGATTTCTGCTCACTGTGTATTTTTAGAGGATTCAGATATAGAGCTTATGGGAAATGTTAATTCAACTTTAGCCCATTGTCCAGTAATTATAAATAAACGTGGATTTACGGCTCCTACCTTAAAGGCAAAAAAAGAGCATGTAAATATAAGCTTGGGAACTGACAATATGTTTGGAGATATTATCGATACTATGAGATATGTATTAACTTCTTCAAGAATTAGAACGGGAATAATAGAAGATTTTACTAGTAAAGAAGTATTAGAAATGGCAACTTTAAATGGTGCTAGAGCTATTGGCAGAGAAGATGATTTGGGTTCTCTCAAAATAGGTAAAATTGCTGATTTTATAATTTTAAATAAAGACAGCATTAATTTATTAGGATACAATAGTGAAAATATATATGACTTAATAGTTTTGTATTGTGATGGTAGTGATGTAGAGAAGATATATGTAGATGGTAAAAAAGTTTTAGATAAAAAGGTAGATACAGATCTTATATCAAAAGTTATTAAAGAAGGACTTAAAGTTTCAGAAAAAATATGGAGTAAATTGGAAACTTTTGATTTATAATTTCAAGGAGGAGAAACATGGACACTAAAAAGAAAGATTATAGTATATTTCAGAGATTTATGCTTGGAGTAGAAAAAGTTGGTAATAAAATACCACACCCTATGACCGTATTTATCTTATTAATAGTTATATTATTTGTTGTATCTCATTTTACTCAAGGTAAAATCATTGAAGTTCCTGGGTCAGATAAAGAAGTTATTACACAGAGCTTAATGACTAAAGAATTTATGCACCAATTTCTAAAAACTATCCCTAAAAACTTCACAGATTTTGCAGCATTAAGATATGTATTGGTCATAATGCTAGGTACTGCAATGTGCGAGTATACTGGATTATTTAAAGCAGCGATGGGTCGTGTAGTATCAAAAGCTAGTGCTAGAATGGTAACCTTAATTATAGTTACAATTAGTGTTAATGGGAATCTTGCTTTAGATTCAGCAAATGTTTTTATTCCAGCTCTTGCAGCAATAGCTTATGCCGCTATTGGGAGAAATCCTTTAATAGGAATTGCTACATCGTTTTCGTGTATAAGTGGTGCATTTTGTGCAGCTTTTATATTTGACAGTAATGATGCAGCATTAGCGGGTATCACTGAGCTAGCTACAAAGATGTTGCCAATGATAGAAGGATATGAAGTATCTGTAGCAATGAATTGGTATTTTCAATTGATAGGTGCATTAGTATTAATACCTGTAGGAGTTTTTATAGATGAAAAAATTGTAACTCCTATGGTTGAAGGAAATCCACGATATGCTCTAGACAGTGAATTCAAACTCGAAAGTGTGAAGATGGATGAATTGAGCTCAACAGAAAAAAAGGGCTTAAGAAATGCGGGGATTTCTCTTTTAGCATACATAATTATAGTTTTGGTGTTAACTATTCCTCAAAACAGTTTTTTTAGGAATCCTGAAACAGGTGGGATAATGCCAAACTCACCTTTTATGGATAGCATGGTTGTACTTTTAACACTATTGTTTTTTATACCTGGTGTAACTTACGGAATAAGTATAGGTGATATAAAATCTGAAAAAGACATTGCCAATCACATGGCTAAAGGTATTGCATCAATGTCATCCTTTGTAATATTGATATTTTTCGCAGCCCAATTTTTTGCATGTTTTAATTACACTAATTTAGCGACTGCCATAGCAGTAGGTGGAACAAATCTGATAAATGAATTTAATTTAGTTGGTATACCACTGGTAATAATATACATTCTTATAATGACATTTATTAATCTATTTGTTGTTTCATCTACATCAAAATGGGCAATGGTTGCTCCTATATTTGTACCTATGTTTGCTCTATTAGGATATTCCCCAGCTTTTGCTCAAGCTTTATACAGAGTAGGTAATTCGGTTTCTAATATTATTACTCCATTATCTTCTGGCTTAACAATAGTTTTAGGAATAATGACAAGATATAAAAAAGATGCCGGATTAGGTACTATTATATCTTTAACTTTACCTTTTAGTATAGGACTATTGATAACTTGGACATTACTATCAGTTGCATTTTTAGTATTCCAAATTCCATTAGGACCTGGTTACGGAATATTTTTATAACTACAGGAGAGAAACTATGGTATATGATTTAATTATAAAAAATGGAAAAGTTTTTATAGAAGACGAATTGATTAATATTGACTTATTCATTAATGAAGAAAAAATTGTAAAGATGGAAATTAATTCGACTGAAAATGATGCAATCAAAGTAATTGATGCAAAAGGTATGTACGTATTGCCGGGAGGTGTGGACCCACATGTTCATATAAGAGATCCTGGACATACTGAGAGAGAAACCTTTCTGTCGGGAACCATGGCAGCAGCTGCTGGTGGGGTAACAACTATAATTGAGCATCCTATTTCTAATCCACCTCAGTATAATCCAAAAATATTAAAAAATAGAATAAACTTAGCTTTAGCCAATTGTGTTATCGATTTCGCTTTTTTAGGTGCAGCAGGTTCAAAACATTTAGATGAAATCGAAAATCTTTCTAGATACGGAATAGTAGGTTACAAGACATTTTTACATCCAGCACCTACTGGTAGAGAGTTTGAATTTGAAGGGCTAACTATGGAAAATGATGGAGATATTATTGAGGGATTGAACGAAGTGAAGAAAACTAATTTGCCTTGTGTTATCCATGCAGAGAATGACGATATTATAAAAAGTGCAACTAAAATGATTAATGATGAAGATTTAGATAATCCATTAAGTCATGCTTTATCAAGACCTTTAATAAGTGAAGTAGAAACTGTTGAAAAGCTAATAAGATTTTCTGAATATACGGGAGCTAAAATTATATTGGCTCATACTTCATCTTCGGAAGCGATGAGTTTGGTAAAAAAAGCAAAACTTGAATCTAGCAATATTATACTAGAAACTTGCCCACATTATTTATTGTGTTGTGAAAAGGACTTAAAAAGATTAGGAGTATTTGCCAAATGTAATCCTCCACTAAGATCGGAATATGAG
>JAAYFG010000130.1 GCA_012728335.1 Tissierellia bacterium
CCATAGCACCAGACGCAATTATTCCAAGCCCTCCAACATTACTTACTACTGCAGCAAATTCAGGTGTAGCAATATGAGCCATACCTCCTTGGATTATTGGGTATTTTATATTTAACATTTTGTTTAGCATATTTTTTCTCCTATAATTCTATATAACTTGCTCCGTAAGTAAGTCCTGCTCCAAAACCTACGATTATGATTTTCATTCCTTCTCTTAAAATTCCCTCTTCATTTGCACAGGCAAGGGCCATTGCAATACTTGCCGCTGAAGTATTTCCATACTCATGCAAATTAGTATAAAACTTTTCTATATCTACTTTCAATTTTCTTGCTACATGACTGATTATCCTAATATTAGCTTGATGAGGAATAATTAAGTCAATTTCGTCTATTGATTTATCTATCTGATTAAGAAGAGATTCTATAGATTCTTGCATAACTTTAATGGCAAATCTGAATACTTCTTTTCCATTCATCTCTAAATATCCATAATCTTTGCTATCATTAGTAAGAGGGGTGCTTTGGGAAACACCATTTGCAAATAGCACATGGTTTACATCTGGAACACTTCTAGAGTGAAACTCAATACTTTTGTCAGTGCCAGTTTTCTTAATAATGCTGGCTCCCGCCCCATCTCCAAATAGTATACAGGTGTTTCTATCACTATAATCCAATATTTTGCTTAAGGTCTCTGCACCTATAACTAAAGCCGTTTCACCTATATCAATCATTTTTGATGCAATTTCTAAAGCGTAAACATACCCACTACAAGCTGCATTTATATCAAAAGCCATCATAGGTTGATTCAAATTAAGTTTCTCTTGTATGATCGATGCAGTTGACGGAGTAAATTTATCTGGAGTTATGGTTGCAACTACGATTAGCGAAATTTCACTACTATCTATTCCAGCATTACCTATTGCCTTTATAGCTGCTTCATACGCTAAATCACTAGTATTTTTGTTTTCGCTGACATATCTTGACGAAATCCCAGTCCTTGCAACTATCCACTCATCACTAGTATCTACTATTTTTTCTAAATCATCATTGGTTATCCTATGTTCTGCCTTTGCGTAACCATATCCAAGTATTTCTATGCCTTTCAACTCATCACTCCAATTTTGCGAAATTTATTATATCTCTCATCTAATAGAGTCTTTGGTTTCTTATTCATCAATTCATTTAAGCTCTTTTGAATATAATCACCAATGTTAGAAGCAACTTTTTCAATAGCAGCCTGAGCTCCTTCTAACGGTTCCTTTATTATTTCATCAATGATTTGTTTTTCCATTAAATCATATGATGTTATTTTCATTACTTCACTTGCTTCTTTAGCACGTCTTTCGTCTTTCCAGAGAATACTGGCAAAACCTTCTGGTGAAAGAATTGAATATATTGAATTTTCAAGCATTGCAATCCTATCTGCAACAGAAAGTGCCAATGCACCTCCACTACCACCTTCAGATAATACTATACAGACTATTGGAACTTCTAAGGTTGAAAATTCGTATAGACAAGTGGCAATTGCCTCAGCTTGTCCTCTTTCTTCTGCACCCTTTCCAGGATATGCTCCAGATGTATCTACTAAAGTTATAATAGGCCTCTTAAACTTTTCTGCCTGTTTTGCTAATCGAAGTGCTTTTCTATAACCTTCTGGACTTACCATTCCAAAATTTTTCTGTAAATTTTCCTCTAAACTCTTACCTTTGGATTGTGCGATTACAGTTACTGGTATTCCGTTGAAACTGGCTATTCCACCTATGATTGAAGCATCATCACCAAATTTTCTATCGCCATGAAATTCGTAAAAGTCCTCAAAGAGCAACTCTAAATAATCTTGGGCTTTCGGTCTCATAGGATGTCGCGCCAAAGTTACTCTATCCCAAGCACTTAAGTTGTCCATAACAGTTTTCTTAAGTTTCGCTATCTCTTTATCTAATTTTCTATAGTATTCACTTTTAGGATTGTCTATTTTAGCTTTTTCACTTTCCAACGCATTTAATAATTTTTCATACTCTTTAAGATCCATAGCGTCTCCCTTCGTGAAGCTTCAGTATATTGCCTATAGAATTCTTCATATCTCGTCGATTTACTATTCTATCTACAAAGCCTTTTTCTACCAAAAATTCAGCAGTTTGAAATTCTTCAGGTAGGGTCTCATTAATAGTCTTCTCTATAACTCTCTTTCCGGCAAAACCAATTAGAGCACCTGGTTCTGCCAGTATGATATCTCCTAACATAGCGAAACTAGCACTTACTCCACCAGTCGTCGGATGGGTTATTAGAGATATGTACAATAGTCCATTGTCATTATGTCTCTTAATTGCTGCACTAGTTTTAGCCATTTGCATAAGGGAAACTATTCCTTCTTGCATCCTTGCACCACCGCTGGTACAACTTATGATTAATGGATATTTTCTCTTCGTTGCAAATTCAATAGTTCTAGTGAGTTTTTCTCCCACTACAGATCCCATACTTCCCATCATAAAATTAGAGTCCATAACTGCAACAATACACTTAATTCCGTCTATCTGTCCCATTCCACAGACTACAGCCTCATTTAACCCAGTTGCTTCTTTATATTTAGTTAGTTTTTCTTTATAGCCTGGGAAATTTTCTCTATCCTTCGTTTCTAGTTTCTCATACATTTCTCTAAATGAACCTTCATCTAATAGCATTTCTATACGTTGTCTCGCAGTTATCTTTAAATGAAAACCACAAGAAGGACAGATGAAATAATTCTCTGATAAATCCATGTGATTCATATTTTTCCCACAACCACCACATTGATAAAAAATATTATCAGGTATCTCTTTAGATTTGGTCTTTCCAAAAGGACGAACTAGTTTTTGAAATAGTGCCAATCTCTCTTTTCTCTTATTAAATAAATTGTTCACTAGACTTCAACTCCTCAATAAACTCTTCGGCATAACTAGTATCATACTTGCCTTCCAAAAATTTCCTTTGGTGTAATAACAAATAGTGGAATTCCAAATTTGTTTCCACATTATCTATAATAAGTTCTTCCAATGCACCACGCATCTTCTTAATACACTCTAAACGAGTTGGGGCATAAGTAATTAATTTCATAATCATAGAATCGTAATACGGAGTAATCTCATAACCGCTATATACAGAGTTTTCAACACGCCCTCCCATTCCTCCAGGCAGATTTAAAAAACCAATAGTTCCAGGATTAGGAGCAAAATCTCTCTTGGGATCTTCTGCATTTATTCTACATTCCATAGCATATCCTTTTATAGATACATCTTCTTGGTTAAACCCCAGTTCTTTCCCATCAGCAACTCTTATTTGATGTTTAATTAAATCTATCCCAGTAATCATTTCCGTAATAGGATGTTCAACTTGAATTCTCGTGTTCATTTCCATGAAATAGTGATTTCCATGTACATCTACTAAAAACTCAATCGTACCAACTGAATCATATCCAATATACTTTGCAGCTTTAACTGCATCATCTAATAGTTTTTGCCTTATTCCATCATTTAATGAATAGCAAGGCGCTTCTTCGACCATTTTTTGATTTCGTCTTTGGAAACTGCAATCTCTCTCATATAAATGAACTACATTACCATGTTTATCCCCTAATAACTGAACTTCTATATGTTTAGGTGCTTCTATGAATTTTTCAATATATATATCCCCATTGTTAAAACAAGCTATGGCTTCACTTTGAGCTTGATTGAATAATTTGTCAAAGCTCTCTTCTGATTTAACAATCCTCATACCTCTGCCACCGCCACCAGCACTGGCTTTAATCATTATAGGATAGCCAATATTAGATGCTTGTTTTCTTGCATCATCTATGTTTTCTACAATATCCTTTGACCCAGGAACCACTGAAACATCTGCATTCATCATCGTTTTTCTAGCTTCAGCTTTGTTTCCCATCTTTTCTATAATTTCGGCACTAGGTCCTATAAATACAAGTCCACATTCTTCAACTAATCTTGCAAATTTAGGGTTTTCACTTAGAAATCCAAACCCCGGATGAATTGCATCACAACCAGTTAAACAAGCTGCTTGAATTATTGCATTCATATCTAAATAGCTTTCACTAGATTTAGCCCCACCTATACAAACTGCTTCACTGGCAAGTTGTACATGTAGAGCATTAGAATCAGCTGTTGAATATACAGCAACTGTCTTTATTCCCATTTCCTTGCAAGTTCGCATTATACGAATAGCAATTTCTCCTCTATTTGCAATTAATAGCTTTTTTATCATATTAATCACCTATATGCATCATTACTTGGTCGAATTGAACCATTTCGCCATTATCTATTAAAATCTTTTTAATAATGCCATCTCTACTAGCTTTTATTTCATTCATAACTTTCATAGCCTCTATAATGCAAAGCGTATCCCCCTTTTTTACTGTACTTCCAACTCTTACAAAAGGTTCACTATCTTCTGAAGGAGCACAATAGAAAGTACCTACTAGTGGCGATTTAACTTCATCATAATCTATTACTTCTTCAATGCTCTTTATATTATCTACACTTGGAGTAGTTTCTTGTTGAGGTATTACTATATTAGGGAAGTTTTGAGCACTAGCTGTCTGTTTTTCTAGTCGGATACTCATCCCTTCAATCTCCAATTCCATTACTGCAACTTTACTACCTTCAAATATATCTATAATCTCTTTGATTTTATTCGTATCCATATTGTTCTCCTATTCAAGAAAAGAGCTAAGTACCCTTAGCTCTTTTCCCTATTTCTTAGCTTCAATGATATTTATAATATCTTGTACTGTTTCTAATTTAGCTAATTCATCATCTTCAATTTGAACATCAAACTCCGTCTCTAACTCCAATGCCAATTCAACTGCTGAAAGTGAATCAATACCTAAATCATCATATAATTTTGCCTCAGCTGTAACATCAGCCTCATCTACTTGAATAGCTTCTACTAACACTTTTGTAATTTGTTCTAACATAATATCCTCCCATTTCATCTTAATTTTATATTAATACTATTGATTTCATCCTTTGAATTCAATGTAATATTTAACTATACTGACACTCTGCTAAACGCATATGGATAAACTCTTGCTGATAAGTAGCATGCAATTACTATTGAAACAATATCAGTCGGTAAATAGGTTAACACTAAGCTATTCATAATCCATATTCCATCATAGCTCATTCCATTTAAAACCCTC
This sequence comes from Tissierellia bacterium, assembly GCA_012728335.1. GTDB lineage: Bacteria > Bacillota > Clostridia > Tissierellales > Peptoniphilaceae > JAAYFG01. The sequence continues at coordinate 5,186 of JAAYFG010000130.1, forward strand.
TGAATAAATAGAAAGTATGTAATTCCGATTGCGTAGATTATCAAAAGTCCCATAAAACCTGAAACTACTTGTACATACAGATTTTTATACCATGATTTCATGTGCGAAATCATAGGGCAAGCAATCAAAAATCCTAAAAGATAACCTGCGCTTGGCTGCATAATATAAGATAGTCCACCACCGCTTGCAAATACTGGTATACCAATAATTCCCATTACAATATATGCAAGTATTGTCCAAAAACTCTCTTTAGGAGTGCAAATGTACGCAATTATAAAAATAGCCAAAGTCTGTAATGTCACCGGAACTAATCCGATAGGAATTTGAATTTTAGAGCATATGGCAGGAATTGCAATTAGCATTCCCATTATTGTCAATCTCATGTCTTTCACTTCTATCACCACTGTCTACTAATTTAACATGCACTTCACCACAACTTAAGCTGTGAACATTTCCATTTTTGTCTACAACTACTAACTGTCCTAAATCATCTATGGCAGTAGCTCTTGCTTCAAAAGAATTATTCCCTGATTCTACTATAATATCTTCAAATAACACACAAGAGGATTTCCTGTACGCGTTTAAATACTCCAGTGGATTCTCATGATTTATGTAGTAGTAAAATTTAGCTACTATTTTCTCTGCTAAAACGTTAATATCAATTTCATTATCAGTATATTTTGATAAGTAGGTAGTTTTATCAATTATTTCAATTGGATAATCGGAGCGGTAAATATTAATTCCCAGTCCAACTATCATATACTGTAATTTAGCATTCATATATGAGCTTTCACACAGAATTCCACCTAGTTTTTTTCCATCTATGAAGATATCATTAACCCATTTAATACTGGATTTAGTATTATAGAATTCCCTTAATACTTCTGTCACAGCAACTGCCATATAAGCGCTGAATTCAGCGTGAGATTTATTAATTGTTTTAATTAGTACTGACATATACAAGCCAGAATCATCAGGAGAATAAAATTGTCTTCCATTTCTACCTTTCCCAGAAGTCTGAGTTCTTGCACGTACTATATATCCATCATTTAATACTTCATAGTTTCTCTTTATATATTCATTTGTCGAATCTATCGTCTTCAAAATTTTCATAATACCTTCTCTAAATAAAAACCAATCTCTCTTTAGTATAATTGTTAACTGACCGTCAGTCAAGTGTTAATTGTTATTATTTTCATACAATGTAAAACTTATTTCATAATAAAAAGGACCATCATCTTTTGATAGTCTTGTTAAATAATCTATATGTGTTAGATAAAATTGCAATCCATATAATTCTCTCAATCTAATATTCAAACTTTTTTCATCACAAAAGCTATACTATTAAACTTGTATAAACATCATAAAATTACAGTTTAGTACTACATATTCAAATTTATGACTCCATAAATTTCTATACTACTCTTATCTGAATAAAATGTTCATCGATATTTCATTTGAAATAGGGTATAGAATGGTGGCATACAAATTTTATAGTAATTTAAGGAGGTAATAATATGAAATTAAGTGCAAGAAATCAATTAAAAGGAACTATTGTAGATATAGAGAAAGGTGCTGTAAATGGAATCGTAAAAATAGATATCGGTGGTGGAAATATCATTTCATCAACTATCTCTATGAATTCCATCGAGGAACTTGAGTTAGAAGTAGGTAAAGAAGCATATGCAGTCATAAAATCCACTTCTGTAATGATAGGAATAGACTAATTTTAAAACCCCTGTATTTTACACAGGGGTTTTTCATATTTATAAGTATATGCTTTTAAGTCAAATTTAAATGACATTATCGTTCACGCTCATAGCTATATACTATGAATGTCATCTTTTCAATCATATATATGAAACCCACTTTTCCACATCCAGACTATTGCCGACGATATATATCATAATGGTATTTACAATACTTAGCATCCCATTACTAATCACTATCTTCAATGGACCTCCACTTAAGAAAACTCCACCTACTGCATTGTATATGTCAGTGTAATTAAGTATCTTTAATGAATTTAATGTTAACACAACAATTACTAATACCATGCATATTATATCTAGTTTAATTCTATACTTTTGGTTTAAAGCTCCAAAAAACGTAAATAATGTATATATATTATACGTACACACAAAGTAAATCAAAAGTATAATTGGCAGGGAATACCATGTTATGTCTTCTTTAAAGAATATATTTGGGCTAGTATAGGATAAATCATATCTTACACTGCTCGTCTTTATGAAGTAATTTATAACTGTCATAAAAATAGCTATAATTAGTGTATTTATCAAGATTGTTTTAATAGTTATAATAAAAAATGACTTCCTCGTTCCTCCGGATTGTATGAATCTGTTAAAAAATGCTAAGTAAAATATACCACCTGATATTAAGCAAAATACTCCAATAAACATAGGATAAGGAAAAGTAAGAATGGATATCTCTTCTCCTCCAGATCCAAATCCAGATAACAACACTAGCGCTATCAGTAGTATTATTAATGAAATAGGATAAAGCAAATTCATATGTTTATACAATCTATCTTCTATCATATTTATCACCTCACATCTAGGTTTAAAACGGTTCTTCTTATGAATATATAGTTTATGATTCCTAAAATTCCAAGTATAAATACTGTATATATGGATATGTGCATAATATCTTTAAAAACATTAAGGGAAAAATGTATTCTGCCTAAAGCCGCTCCAGTTATCCACCCTAGTGTAGGAGGTAAAACTCTTTGAATAAAAAACAATAAACCTCTATTTGATATTGACTTATATATCAATAATCCAATGTTATTAGAAATACTGTATACAAACAGCAAAGTTAAAATAGTAGCTATAAAAGACATTCCAATGTTAATTCTCATATCTCCAAACTGAATGCTATTAGAAATATTTGCGATTCCTGCTACCACATCACCATTAATAATGTTAATTGCCAACAATATCAATGACACTACAGCTATTACGACAGTATCTTCTATCAAGCTAAACTTTAGGAAGTTTTCTCTAGTAATTCCAAACTTGATATTGCTGACAAATTGCACTGAATATCTAGATAATCTGCTTATGATAGTAAGGGCTATTATAATAGCAATATAAAACTGTTTCACAAAAAATATAACTAAGCCATATGCATACATAATAAACATCAATGCTAGTAAAGCAGAGACCAATATACTAGTTCTATAGTACTTGTTCATAAATTGTCTTTTGATTACATCCACGCTACTCACCTCACATCTAAGTCCATTACCATTATTCTATTCACTTTATAAATAATCACTATGGACAGCGCCATTATAATTACTGTAATTGGTGATTTAGTCATAAAACCACTTACTATATCTTCTATGGAAAATCCAGCAGAAACAATAAAACCTATAATCCCGCCTAATAAACCAGGTCTGAAAAACTTTAATTTCCCTTCGTATTTATTGGAACTTTGGCTGTAAAATAGCGATACTAATAGCAAAGAAATTTGCATCGTAAATACTATGAATATGAAATTATACAAAAATGAATTTGCCAAATTAAAACCTAATGACATATTGCCTATTTCTGTTCTAATTCCATAATAAATTGCTTTATTGTTAAAATTAGATAATGTGACTATTGCACTTATTATGAATGCAATTTGAATATGATAATATATTATATACTTAATTATAGTGTCTCTCGTTAACCCACTCCTGATATAGAGTTTGAAATCTCTGTAAAAGTAGCTTACGCCACTTAAAATACCTATTACTATTATTAATAAAGAGTATCCATTTCTAAACAAGCTTACTGGCTTTTCGTTAACTATTAAGAACATTATAAAAAATAAAACAGTAATAATAGCTAGATTTAATCCTAAGTTTTTATATTCATTTCTAAATATTCTCTTCATTGCATTCATCTTTCTCACCTATCTTATATCCAAATTTAATAGCAAATACCTGTTCAATAATAGAGCTACCAACCCCATAAAGCCTGTAATGTAAACACTGTTATTTAGTGAATCAAGTATTAATCTTAAAGACTCTAATAATAAACCAAAGAATCCTTCTGAATAAATATTACCTATTTGAATCAATGAAAATAGTATAAATAAGATTGATAATACACCCCATAATCTATTGCCATACTTATAATTAAGAATTCCTAATGTACACGCTAAGCTGGTAATAGAGAAATAGTATATAACTAACAATCCAAATACAGTAAATAACCCCACACCATCATAATCTATACTAAATATTTCTACTGGTAATGAGCCATTCCAATATATACTGCTAAATATAATGATAAGCGTTGCTATAAAAGTAATAATAGCTACTAAAATACTTAAGGATTTCATTATTGTCCTTCTCGTAATGGAAAATTGTATAGAACTTGTAATCATTTTATAAAAAATAATTTCACCATTTATAAGTATAAATATAGTCATTGTTAGGTGGTATTTGTTTACAAATATACTCATGAAAAACCACCAGGGAAAAATCCAAATTATATTCTTCATATTCATCTTTAAAATCTTTAGCTCGCCATGCATTTAGTTCACCTCTTTACATCTAGCTTAATCGTCTCTTTCGCAGTACCAAAACTTAAAATCACCATTGAAATAAGGTTTATCAGAAAAATTCTAAGAGTACTTCCACTCATAAAAATATACTCTAAAAACCTCAATATCTGATCAATAGTAATATTATCTGATACATGCAGTAGCCATATTATTGCGCCTATCCCTACTAGAGTTAAGAAAGCATAATTTCCGTATTTATACACAAACACTCCGAAAAGACTGAATAGTGAACCTATATTTAGCATCACTATAAAATTTATTATGAGTATTTCCATTAGTGAATGATTTGTAAAGTATCCAAGTACTCCTTCTGAAATTCTATTGTCCGATAGATATTCTGCTGCAAAGCTCTTGGCATTTAAACTTATTGAAACCGTTAATAGATTAAATATAAGAGTATAAATTATCAAAGTCATAAAGGCACTATATAGAAATGACTTTCTAGAAATTCCTGATTTTATAGCCATAGGCAAGTATTTGCTATGAACTGTCGTTCCCACTATTCCAAAATAAAAAATCAAAAGCATCAATGAATTTGGATAATTTTCGAATTGCATTTCTAGAAAGTAGAATGCATTCATAAAAGGTCTACTCATAAATGCTACTAATAGAATAATTGCAAATGCCACCAAAGAATAAAGCTTAACCATTACCATAAACAACTTTTTTGATGCATTCATTTATATCTCTCCTTTCTATATATTATTAAATTCACTTTATAACTGCGAATGAGTACGTATATTTAGATTTTTCATCAATATACTTCCTAAAAAATATGAACCAGTACATAAGATTATTAATAGCACAATAACTGCTATTGATGGTTCAAAAACAATTTCTATTAAACCTTCCAGCATCTTATAAAACACTTCGTGAACCTTAGAATCCCTATAAAAATTGGTGTTTATATAAATAGCAATTATTAGCAATATAGACGTAATATACGAAAACACTCTCTTATAATCAAAATCCGCCTTATACACTAATATTCCAATTATATTCACCACAGAAAACCAAGTAACCATGGGAATAAAAGTCTTAAACCCAAATAATACATAATCTATGATTGATTCTAGTCCCATTTCCATTGAAGGATTAATAGAAACAATGATATACATTCCAATAACCGCTAGAGTACTTATGCTAAACGCAGAAATACAATCTGATAACACTATTGATTTCCATATATTCCGTCTTGTTGCTCCGGTTATCAAGCCTTTCTCAAAAGAGTTTTTTATATGGGAATAGGTGTTAAATAATTTCACTACATATATTAATGGTATTAGGAATAAGCTTAATAAATTAGTCATTTAAAACACAAATTTTATACCTAAAGTAAGCCCAAACCCTATTATTATCAACCAAAAAGGCATCATAACTAAAAGTAAATCTTTAATTAGCATTTCGGTGATAAATTTAGTCAATTTCTTAGTATTTCTCATCTTCTCCCCCAAACACTATTTTCTAATCTCCAATGTCAAAACAGTTTTTCTGATTAAATAATACATCACTAGACTAATCAAAATACAAGAAGCCATAACTAAAAGTGATGGATTAAACATGTTTATTATAAACACTATTAGTATCATACTTGGCAAGTTCTCTGCATCTAAGCCATCCATTGAGCTAATATCCGTAAAGTAAAATATTCCGATCATAAGAATGATTAACAATATAATCCCTATTCGCTTATATTTGAAATCAAGTTTATACAATTGTGAACCTATTAAATTCATAATTGAAATCCATGTAAACATGGGAATCACAAGTGAAATGAACATAATGAAATAATTGTTTGATGTATATATCGCTTGGATAATGCCAATATTCATTGAATTACCTATTCCATTCATAATCACTACTAAAGCGCTTGTAAACAAAGCAATTATCAAGTCTGATGTAATCATTGACTTTAGATAGTTATTCCTTGTAATCCCTGCTTGCATTGACCTAGAAAAATCTTCTTTATACTGTCTCACAGAATTAGTTACTCCATAAATATAGGCAAAAAGCACTAGTATTGGGCTCGTTCCAGATATGAATCTCAATGTCAGTATAAGACCGTCTTTCAATGAAAGCAGTATCAATGCTCCATAAATGACTAATAATGGTGTTGCTAGGTATTTTATAAAGTATTTAAGTCTTAATTTAACTATTTCACTGATATTCGTCAATTTTACACCTCAATTTATATCAAGTTCCAGTATCAGTTTTTTTATAATAAGGAACAATCCTCCGACATATGCCATATTTAATAACAATCCTTTGAGAAATGATTCGCTATACAATATATTATTGATTGCATTTCCTATATTTACGGCAAACTGGACTTCTAGAGAATAAACTATTCCAAATACGATATATATAGCGACAAATCCAGTGAATATTTTTTTCCCATGTTTCAATGAAAGTATTGAAATAATGGAGTAGAATAGAAAAGTTCTCACTTGACCTATAAACTGCATAAGTGTTGTAGATAACATACCACTTTCCAAGTCTGAAATATAGAGCTCGCTATATACACCCATCCATTTATTTAACATGGGAATGTATTTAATCAATCCATAATATATGCCTACTATTACTGCAAATCCAGCTGAAAGTACCAAGATTTTAGCAGTAAAGTATTCTAAAAATGACTCCCTAGTATTCCCACTAAGTAATGAAACTCCAAAATCCTTATAAAAAAAGTCATATGGGACTTTAATGGATATATATAATGCATACATTGCAATAATATTTCCTATCCCGGCTGTTGCTAATAACAATCCTGTCAAAGCTGCGTACATAGTCAATATGTCTTTTATTCTATTTGATTGGTAACTCAATACTCTGTTCATTTTTATACTCCTCATCAGTCATATATATAAGCAAATTTTGCAATGATATAGCTCCTACATCTACACCTTGATTTTTGAGATTAGACCACAGCTCAGGACTGAATTTATCATAAATTCCTACGACTGAAAGACTTCCTATTTTATCTCGATACACTATATTTTTGTCGTTAAGAGCTTCTAATACTTCTGCTTTTCCAGTAAACATCCATGCTTTTTCTTGAATTTCCAATAATTCTTCATGAAGGATTATTTCACCTTCTTTTATTATTATTACTTCTTCCAGCACATTTTCTATTTCATCAATAATATGAGTTGAGATAAATACTGTTCTTGGATTATCTTCTATATCTTCCATTAGAATCTTATAGAATTTATATCTATTATTGGCATCCAAACCATTGCTTGGTTCATCGAAAATTGTAATTTCTCCCCTTGAAGCAAGTCCTAATATCAAATTAACGATTGTTCTATAGCCTTTGGAAAGTGATTTGATTCCCTTGTAAATATCTAAATCAAATTCTTTTATCAAATAGTATGCAAACTCGCTATCCCAGTGTTTATACAGTTTACTTGCAGTATTGAATATCTTATCTGGAGTCTGGTTTCCATTGGTAGACATAAAATCCATATCATCACTTACATAGATTATTTCTTCTACTAATTTCTGATTTTCAAATACATCTTCACCTTTCCAGACTATTTTCCCATCAAATCTAGCTATTTGATTACTAAGTATTTTCAAAAGTGTAGTTTTTCCAGCTCCACTTCTTCCAATAAGCCCATATATTTTTCCTTCTTCTAATTTTAAATTCACATTCTTAACTGCATCTTCAAAATCATATGTTTTAGATATATTAACAAACTTTATCATTTCATATCACCCTCACTTTCAGATTTATCTATCATGTCTTTTAATTCATCTATGCTTATTTCAAGTCTTTTTGCCTCTTTTATCAAGTCTGGCAACAAGCTATGCAGAAAATCTACTTGACGTTTCTTAATTATGATTTTCCTTGCGTCTTCTGTTACAAACATCCCCATTCCTCTTTTCTTGTATAGAATCCCCTGTTCTAATAGTAAATTTAAACCTTTTCTAGCAGTAGCAGGATTGATTTGATATACTCTTGAAAACTCATTTGTAGATGGAGCCTGATCATCTATATGTAGGTTTTCGCTCAGTATATCATTTTCTATCATTTCAGCTATTTGCAGATAAATAGGCGTTTCATCATTGAATTTCAAAAGTACACCTCCTTAGGTTGAATGGTTAGTTACTCATGTAACTAACCTAATAATATAATACTTTTTCTGGATTGTCAATATAGTACTTATCTTTTTCCCAAATTATCACGCTTTTATATGGTCTATGTCCTTTTAAAATGTGATTTTTGCTATATTTGTGGTATTATTTAAATAATAACAAAAATGAGGTGATATTGTGTATAGAGACATAAATGAACGCTTATCTGAGTATAAACAAGAAATTTTAAGAGTTAAAAATATCGATTTAATGCTCGAATCCCTTCACAAAGAATACATTAATGCAGAAAACCAATTAGAATCTGCGAAGAAACTCCTAGATAAAGAGAATAGTGAATATGAAAAATTGGCAGGCAAAAGTTTTTCTACAGTTTTGTACTCAATTCTTGGAAAACTTGAGGATAAGACTGAAAAAGAGAGGCAAGAAGCCGTCCAAGCTCAACTGTCATACAATAGGATTTTAAAAAACATAAATGACATTAAAGGCAAGATAGCCAATCTGGAAGACGAAAAATATAGATATAGGAACTCTGAAACAGATTATCAAAAACTCTATGATGAAAAACTACGATTATTAATGTTAGAAAACGGGTCTACTGCACAAATAATAATGGAACTAGAAAATGATATTGAAAATAGTAAGGCAAATCAAAAAGAGATAAGAGAAGCATATGAAGTGGGATTGGAAGTGGAAAAAACTATAGAAGACGGACTTTCAAGTCTAAATAGTGCTGCTGGTTGGGGTACATGGGATTTGTTTGGTGGAGGACTACTTACAGATGTCATTAAGCATTCCCATATAAACGATGCCGATGTCATGGCTCAGAAAGCCCAGTCTCTTATGAGAAGCTTTAGAACCGAACTGGCTGACATCCATATAGATTCAGATATAAAAGTCGATATAAGCAGTTTTGCTGTGTTTGCAGACTATTTTTTTGATGGTATATTTGCTGATTGGTATATGCTAGATAGAATAAATGAAACTCAAAATAACTTCAATGATATTTTATCTCAAGTTCAAAAGATGCTCGATGCACTTAATGAAATGGATATAGCAGAAAATGGTCGTCAAAAGATGCTATTAAAACAAATCGACGATTATGTAATTGAAAAATAGATAGTATTAGCTTTTTTATGTATTTTGAAAGGAGCGTTTCAGATGATAATTATTAAATCTTCCAGTGTTTATAGTCCGAAAAATTTAGGGATAAAAGACATTTTAATCGCTGGTGGCGAAATATTAAAAATAGACGATAATATATCAAATATAGATGAGTTTGAAATTTATGATGCTAAAGATAAAATAGTAATTCCAGGCTTTATAGACCAACACGTTCACATCACTGGTGGAGGTGGTGAAGGCGGATTCACGACACGAGTTCCTGAATCTAATTTATCTGACTATATTAAAGGTGGAATAACCACAGCAATTGGTCTTATGGGAACAGATTCTGTTACAAGAAGTATGGAAAACCTTGTAGCTAAAGCAAAATCATTAAATGAAGAAGGGATAACAGTTTACGCACTAACCGGTGCATATGAATATCCTTCTCCAACTATTACAGATAGCATCAAGAAAGACTTAGTTTTTATTGATGAAATAATAGGTGCTAAAATATCAGCAAATGATCATAGAGATTCAGCAATTACTGCTGAAGAACTTGCAAGACTTGGCGCTGAAGTTCGTGTAGCTGGAATGATTAGTGGAAAGTCAGGTCATGTGGTAGTTCACATGGGAAATGGACAATTTGATATGAAGCAAATCAATGATGCAATCGATATTTCAAATCTACCTATTACAATACTTAGACCTACTCATATAAACAGAAAGCGAAGTCTTTGTTTAGAAGCACTAGAATATGCTAAACGTGGTGGATTTATTGATATTAGTGCAGATATTCCATCAGAGATTTCAAATGGTGAAATAATTGAAATGGCAATTGAGAACGGAGTTGACCTAAAGCAAATAACTATGAGTTCTGATGGTTTTGGATCTTGGTCAAAATATGATGAGCATGGAAATTTACTTAAAATAGGATACACTGAAATTGATAAAATGTATTTAGAGCTGATAAATCTAATATCTTCAGGATTTGCCCTGGAACAAGTACTACCACTATTCACCTCAAATGTAGCAGACCAGTTAAAATTATCCCGTAAAGGATGTATTGAAGAGAACAGAGATGCAGACTTATTAATATTGGATTCAAATCTAAACTTAGAGTCTGTAATAGCCAAAGGAAAATGGTTAATGAAAAATGGTGAAATTTTAAAATACGGAGCGTATGAAAAATAAATACAAAAGGCAAACTATGAACTCACATAGTTTGCCTTTTATTATGATTAATTCTTTTTCATCATCTCAACTATAATATCAACACATTGTTCAATACCTAAAACTCCACTGTCCAATGACACTGTGTAATTTTTAGCCATTCCCCAATTTCTTCCTGTGTAGTATCTATAGTAGTTCATTCTCTTCTTATCTTTTTCAAGTATTCTGGTTTCAGGAGATTTTGTTGTTTCTCCATATATTTCAACTATTCTCTTAGCTCTTATTTCATCTGCTGCATGAATATGCGCATGAAGGCACTCTTTCATATCCCTAAGTATATAATCTGAGCAACGTCCTACTATTACACACCTTTCTTCCCTAGCTATCTTATTTATTATTTTAAACTGTTCAATAAATAGTTGATTTGCTGCTGAAGAAACCTTCTCTTGAGCTCCACCTTGTCTAAAATTTAGAAAGAAATTATACAAAAATGTATTTGCATATGAAGTCTCTTCTCCATGTTCTCTGATATATTCAATATCGAATCCACTTTCTTCTGCAATCTTAGTAATTAGTTCATCATCGTAATAAGTGTATCCCAGTCTATCTGCGACTTCTTTTGCAATAGTTCTTCCACCACTTCCAAATTCACGACTTATAGTTAGAACTTCCATTTTTGTATCTCCCCCTAAGTTAATGATTAATATTCTTGTACTTTTTCGCCTAAAGTCTTACTAGCTCTAGATTTTTCAAATTGTTCTTTTGTCTCTCTTGAATCTCTTTTCCATAATAACAATGATACGGGAAGTGTCAACACTTCTGCGATTGGAACAGCTAGCCAAAGAGCCATTGAATTTCCAAGTGTATTCATAACAAAAAGAGTTGGTAATAATAATCCAAATGCACGTAAAAATGAAATCATTATTGAGTAAGCAACCGAGTGTTTCGCTTCAAAAATTGACGCAGTCGCAACATTTACTCCTGTAATTGCAAATGTTATGAAAAACAGATTTATTGCATTCATAGTAAGATTCGTAAGTTCAATATCACTTGAATCTATAAATATTGCAGTAATCGGAGCTTTTACAAATAACAAAAGTCCATACCCGATAACTCCCAATAAAAAGCTAAATGATGCCGAGAACTTATAGATATATTGTATGCTCTCTAAATCGCTTTGTCCATAGAATCTGCTGACTAGTGGTTGTGTACCTTGACCGATTCCCAAGAATACAGATAATAATATCAGATTTATATATCCAATAACTCCAAAAGCAGCAAGTCCTTGTGCACCAAGTTTTGCTGATATAAATAAATTACACAGAAAACTCATTGCTCCAAGTGCAAACTCTATTGAAAACGATGGAAGTCCACCTATTAATATATCCTTAATATACTTCCAACTCCATTTAAATTTCTCTATATAAAGTGTACCTTTCTTTCCTAAAAAATGTGGCATAACTATTGCTATACCTATTACCGGTCCAAGTCCCGTTGCAATTGCTGCACCAGCAATTCCCATATTTAGTGGTCCCATAAAAATATAGTCTAAAACTATATTTGCTATAGCACCTATAACTTGTCCAGCCATCGCCAAATTTGGCTTTCCATCGTTTCTTATCCATGTTCCAAGTGCATAATTCAATGTAAAAAACGGTACAAACGCTATAAACCATGTAAAATAGTTTATTGCCTCATCCATAATATCTGGAGTGGCTCCCAAAGCACCTACAATTTGACTTCTAAGTAGTATTCCCAAAATCAATATTCCTATGGATATCCCAATTGTAAATACTAGACCATGGTTAAAATAAACTCTGGATTCTTCTAATTGACCTTTCCCTTGGCAAATGGATATATATATCCCTCCACCTATGGAAATCATCAAACTCAATGCAATCAAAATTTCAACAATAGGAACAACTGTCGTTACAGCTGCCAATGAATTTGCCCCTAACATTTTAGCAACAAATATACCATCTACTACAATGTAAAGAGAGTTCGCTACTAAACCTAATATCCCCGGTCCAGCATACTTAATAATTTCTTTCCTTACGTCTGTTTTTCTCAATTCTAATTCTTCTCCCCTCATTTTCTATTGCCTAGTTTTTTGTAAAATAAAAAGACCAATGTCTGTGAAACATTGGCCTACTTCACAATAAAAATATACATTCCCCGGCGGGAAAAACTTTATGCCCTCATTCTATACTAAATTTGAAACAAAGTCAAATGAAAATGGCTGTTTTCTCCCAAAAAATATAGCTAGCATAATCGCTAGCTATATTTCTATACTAATTTACAATTTTTATCCATCTTTCGCCATCATATTTATTCATTTTAGCATTATGACTTATGCTAGCTTCTTGAATATCGTAGAATGACCATCTATTTCTGTTTACATCTTTATAGTGAGTATATTGGACATCGTATTTGTTTACAAAATCTTTGTCTAATTTTCTGTCTAGCAATCTATTAATCATAGTAACAGCTTCTTCTCTAGTAATGTATTTATCAGGTCTAAACTGATTGTCTTCGTATCCCTTAACTACACCACCATCTGCAAGTGCCTCTATATACTCTTTAGCCCAGTGATTTGGATTTACGTCTTTAAACTTAGTATATCCGCCTGACAGATTTTTAATTCTGCTTGCTATAGCTGCAAATTCAGCTCTTGTCATAGGTACATTTGGTCTAAATGTGCCGTCTGGATATCCGTCAATAAATCCTCTATCACTTAAATACGATACATAAATATTGTGCCAATCTTTGTCTTTAACATCTGTAAATCCATTGTAATATCCTCTTGGATCATCAGTTAAAACTCTGGTGAACATTGCTGAAGCCTCTGCTCTTGTTACATTGTCTGCAGGTTTAAATGTTCCATCTGGATACCCCTTAATATATGCTTTATGCGTTTCTTCATATTGTTCTTTTATCGGTAAAAATTCTGCCGTGTAAGTTACATCTTTTTCTATATACTTAGGGAAATCAGGATTCCATTTATTAAAATAATATCCACTATCAGCTACCGGTCTAGGAACTGAAATATCAGTCCACTTAGTACCTTTTTTAACATCATATCTTGTGTTGCCTTCGATTTTACCATTTTTCCCAGCTGCAAATCTTACTGTGATATCTCCAACTGGCGCATTCTTATCTATAAATAATGCTTTAAACTCTTGAGTTGAATTAATTCTAGTTTCTCCGTTAGGAAGAGCCGGACTCCATTTTTCATGTCTATATCCTGAATTTGCATATATACTAGGAATTCTAATGTTTTTCCACTTAGTGTCTTTATTTATTGTTTCAAGAATTACATCAACATACTCGCCTTTATGGTTTTTAAACTCACCATTATTTCCTGCAACAAACGCAACTCTAGTCTTTCCGTAAGGAATGTCTGTTTGAGTATAAGTGAATGTTACATTAATGTTCTTGTCAGTAAATTTCCCACTTACATTCCCTGGCCAATAGCCATCTCTTAATTTATATCCATCAACTTCTTTGGAGTAAGCTTTATAGCTTTCTCCTACTCTCCCTTCTAGTACTACAGTTCCTGCAACTCGTCTATCATATCTGTCAACGTATTTTATAGTTACAGTGCTCTTGTCTGCTCGTATAAATATGGCTTTGTATGTTTCACTCGAATTAAATCTAGTCGGAATAGATGGAGACCATCTATCGAATACATATCCTGAATACGCTTTTGGAGTTGGAAGTTTTATATCGCTACTTCTAGAATCCTTTTCTACTTTAAAACTAGTAGTTCCGTCTAAATATCCATTTCTATCAGTCTTAAAGTCTATATTCACATATTTTGTAGTGTCAGCTTTTTTCTTGAAGATTGCTTTATATGTTTCATTGTAATTGAATTTGCTAGGTATCTCTGGAGACCATCTGTCAAATTCATATCCACTATTTGCCTTTGGAGTTGGAATTCTACCATTACTACTAGTTCCAGCATCTACTGTAATTTCAGATGAACCACTTAAATAACCATTTCCGTCTGTAGTAAATTTAATTACAACTTTTTCTACTGGTATTTTTTCAAATATTGCAGTATAAGTAGCATCTTCATTTATAGTGGAATTTCCACTTGGAAGACTTGGATTCCACTTTACAAATCTATAACCAGAGTTTGCATTTACGATTGGAATAGAAGTATTAATACTGCTCCACTTACTTCCTTTGTCAACCAAAAAACTAGTATCTCCAACATTTAATACTCCACCAGAACCAGCTTTAAATGCAATTCTAACTTGTTCTATCTTTTCCCATTTGGCATATAGGGTAATATCATTTACGACTTTCTCACTAAAGACATAAGGATTATTTAATTCGCTATCATACCAACCTATAAATACATATCCTGCTCTAGTAGGATCACTAGGTTTAGATGCTTTCTCACCGTATTTTACGGATTGAGACTGTATCGAAGTTCCACCATTAGAATTAAAAGTAACTGAATGTGAATTAATATCCCATTTTGCATATAATGTAAATGCATTTTTAACTTCTGAATTGAAATCATATGCTTTAGTAAATTCAGTGTCCGTATACCAACCACCGAAAGTATGATTAGCCTTTGTTGGGTCAGCTGGTTTAGTTACTTTGTTACCATGCTCCACAGTTTCAGAAGCTATATCACTTCCACCATTAGAGTTGAAAGTAACTGTATATTTATTAGTATCATACTGTGCATTGAATTCCGTAGATATTTTTATTTCACCAGTAGTTGGAACTGTTTTATCCCAACCAGTAAATGTTTTTCCTTCTTTAGGTGTAATAATAGGAGCCGCTATTTCATTCCATGGGCTATTTACATATACTTCATATTTTGTTTTATTCTCAGTAGTTCCACCATCACCTAAATTAAAATTAATCACTACTTTTGCTTTTTCTGCCCATTTTCCATAAAGCGTGATATCTTTAGTTATTTCAGCGTTTATATCAAAAACAGTCTTAAACTCTGAATCACTGTACCAACCTTGAAATACATATTTCTTACCATCTTTTTCTACTTAACTCATAGTTATACCAGATAGTTTGTCACCGTGTTTCACTTTTTTGTCTTCTGGCTTATTGTGTTCACTGACAAATTGTACAGTGTATTCTTTTTTGTCTGTAATGATATTTACTGTCGCATCACTTTCAAATTTATAACTATCTGGTAGTATACTTTCTCCTACTTTGTACTCTTTGATTTTAAAACCATCAGTAAATTTGATTTTTGGATCCTTTAATTCCGGTAAAGCTTTTAAATCATTTAGAGTTTTACCTTTTCCCAATTGTACAGAAATTTCTGTCTTCTCAACTTGAGTTGTTGTTCCCTCTTTAATTTCATCTACTAAAAACTTCATATTGCCATCAGCTATTAGAGTTATATTTACCATTTCTCCCGATGCAAATACTTGTGCCGCTTCTCCAAAAGGAGATAACAGTATAACTAATGCCATTAACAATGCGTATAATTTAAATTTTTTCATAACTAGACCTCCTCACATCTATCTTCTTAACTAACTTAATTTAATAATACCACAGATAGTTTTTAACACATTACTAGAGTGTTACTATTTATTTACAATAATGATACAAGAATGAAAAAATAGTAACAAATTCTAAATTACCCAAAGATTGATATAATACTATTTATATTTGGAATATTATTATACCGTCGTATTTCGTGTCAACTGCAAGGTTTGTCGGTGTTTTTGCAATTGTTTATTAATTAACTTTTGTTTTTTTCTTGACTTTCATCCAGATACATTATAATATAGCAATTAATTTCATATTCTTATCAAGAGTTGCGGAGGGAAGTGGCCCTACGAAGCACGGCAACCTATTAAATTAGGTGCTAATTCCACCGGTTATACCGAAAGATGAGACATTGTATCCCTCTCTTTCGAGAGGTTTTTTTATTTTAGAAAGGATGTGTTTTATGATTGAAATTAAAGGCTTAAATAAATTATTTCAATCTGGAACCGAAGACATTGTGGCAGTTAAAGATGTAAACTTACACATTTCCAAAGGAGATATTTTTGGAATAATTGGGTTTTCCGGAGCAGGTAAATCTACATTATTACGTTGCATCAATCGTCTGGAAGAACCGGATTCAGGAGATATAATTATCGATGGAATTAATATGCTTAATCTTAATAAGTCAGATTTAAAAGAGCAGAGGAAACATATTGGAATGATTTTTCAACATTTTCACTTGATGAATCAAAAAACTGTATACGATAATATAGCCTTTCCATTAGCATTAGATAATTGGAAAAAATCTGATATTGAATTTCGAGTCCATGAATTATTGGACTATATCGGGCTTACAAATAGAGCTGATTCGTACCCCAGTGAACTTTCAGGAGGTCAAAAACAAAGAGTTGCCATTGCAAGAGCAATTGCTAACTCCCCTAAAGTACTTCTCTGCGATGAAGCTACTTCGGCTCTTGACCCGTCAACTACAGAGAATATCTTGGATTTAATCAGAGATATCAGGGATAAATTCAATATAACTGTAGTTATGATAACTCACCAAATGGAAGTTTTGCGGCAAGTTTGCGATAATGTAGCAATTATGGATGCAGGGAAGATCATCGAAACAGGAGATGTCGTATCAATTTTTAAAAACCCACAAACGATGATTTCAAAAAAATTTATAGGTACGTTGGGAACTCCTGAAGGAAAATCTGAAATCATTAATCCTTCAGAATTCAGCGGAAAGATATTAAGACTCACTTTCTTGCAACATACTCATAACAAACCTATTGTTTCACAATTAATAAAGAAATTTGGACTAGATGTAAATATAATCAGTGGAAATATCAATCAACTTCAAAAAGAAAAAGTGGGAAATTTACTAATTGAAATTGATTGTGATAATAATACACTTGAAGAAATAATTACATTTCTTCATGACTCCCAAGTCCATACGGAGGTGATAATATGAGTGGTGAGATAATCAATGCATTAGGTCAAACTCTATACATGGTTTCAATTTCCACTCTTCTTGCTGTATTAATCGGTCTTCCTACAGGAATAATATTATTGATAACAGAAAAGGGACATATAAGCGAAAATCTAACTATAAACAGAGTTCTTGACTTCATAACTAATATATTGAGAAGTATACCTTTTATAATACTATTGGTTACAATACTTCCACTGACAAGACTTATAGTCGGTAAATCCTATGGAACTGCTGCTTCCATAGTCCCCCTTGCAATATCTGCAATTCCTTTTTTCGCTAGGGTTGCAGAATCAAGTTTAAGAGAAGTGGACAATGGGCTTATTGAATCAAGCCTTTCAATGGGTGCATCGAATTTACAAGTCATAACTAGAGTATTAATACCTGAATCTCTTCCTTCACTAGTGCAAGGAATAACTCTGACAGTAATAAATTTAATTGGTTATTCCGCAATGGCAGGAGCCATAGGAGGAGGTGGACTGGGAGATATAGCCATAAGATATGGATATCACAGAAGTGAAAAAGACGTCATATTGTACTGCGTTGTAGTAATAGTGCTACTAGTTCAAACGGTGCAAATCATAGGAAATAAGATTTCAAAATCTATAGATCATAAATAAATTGGAGGAATATAAAATGAGAAAATATAAATTAACAGCAGTGCTAATTGCACTTTTACTAATAGTAGTTGGATGTTCAAAGAAAGATGATGCAAAAGTAGAATCAAATGCTGGTGCAGAAGTACTAAAACTAAATGTAGCAGCTAGTCCAAGTCCTCATGCTGTAATTCTTGAGTCAATAGTTGACGACTTAGCAGCTGAAGGAATTGAGCTTACCATTACAGAATTTACTGACTACGTTATGCCAAATACAGTAGTTTCCCAAGGCGAAATCGAAGCAAACTACTTTCAACACGGACCATATCTAGATGATTTTAATGATAAAAATGACACCGATTTAGTTTCTGTAGGAACAGTTCATATTGAGCCAATAGCAGCATATTCAAATGTTCTTAAAAATATTGACGAATTATCAGATGGAGCTGCAATTGCGATTCCTAATGACCCTACTAATGGAGCAAGAGCCCTATTATTACTAGACGCAAACGGAATCATTAAACTAGAAGACAATACAAATCCAGTGGCTTCGGTTAAAGAAATAATTGAGAATCCAAAAAACTTAGAGATTGTAGAAGCAGAAGCAGCACAATTGCCAGCACTTCTTCCAGATGTAGAACTGGCAGTAATTAATGGAAACTATGCGATTGGTGCAGGACTTAATCCAGTTGAAGACAGTTTATTAATTGAAGGAGAAGACTCTTTCTACACCAATATCATTGCAGTAAAACCTGAAAATGCAGAAGACCCAAGAATTAAAAAGCTGATTGAAGTCATTCAATCAGATAGTGTTAAAGACTTTATAGCAGAAGAATTCAAAGGCGCTGTCATTCCAGCTTTCTAAATAAAAAAAGCAGTCAAATAGATAATATCTGTTTGACTGCTTTATTTTATACGATTATCTCTATACTTGAACATCCAGTATTATGCTTCGTTACAACTATTTGCTTATCTATCTTCTCTTTCAATTCTCCAACGTGAGAAATTATTCCAACTAGTCTATTTCCCTCTGAAAGACTTGATAGTGTTTTTATTGCTTGACTTAGTGATTCATCATCAAGAGAACCAAAACCTTCGTCAACAAACATGGTGTCAAGTTTTATTCCACCTGCAGAAGACTGTATTTCGTCTGAGAGGCCTAGTGCAAGAGACAGCGATGCTTTGAACGACTCTCCACCCGAAAGTGTCTTTACGCTTCTTTCCGAGCCATTATAATGGTCAATTATGTCTAGCTCCAGTCCACTTTGACTTCTATTGTTCTCTTGTTCCACTCTTCTCTTTAATTCATATTGCCCATTGGTCATCTTCATAAATCTCGTATTTGCTCTAGCTATAATTCTATCAAAATACGTCATCTGAATATAAGTTTCCAGCATTATCTTCTCTTTTCCAAGTATACTTCCATTGGCAGTTCTAGAAAGTGAATTAACCCATTTATACTTTTCTTCTGTATCCTTTAGAACGTCTCTTTGTTTTTCAATATTCTTTAGATTGAACTCGTTATTATCAAGTCTTGAAGATATTACTCTAAGCCTATCGTTGGAATCAGTCTTTATTCTTTCTAATTGAGCTTTTCTTTCTTCTTCTCCTTGAATATCTATGCTGTCAATATCGACAATACTTTCTTCCAGTGTCTTAATGGTTGATTCCAGTGCAGTTATCTGAGATTTAACTTCATCAAAATCAAACTTTGCCTTATTGTACTTTTGTATCTCACCATTTAAAATAGCTTCTTTATTGGCAATATTCTTCTCAGCCTCAGCTTTACTGGAAAATGCTAAACTCTCTATAAGTTTGCTTAATTCCATTTCCTTATGTCTAATTTCACTTTCAAATGAAGCAATATTCTTCTCTGTATCTCCAATGGTCTTAGTGAATTTCTCTTGAAGTAGTTTTAATTCAGGCAATTTTTTCTCAATTTCTTCAAATCTCTTCACCTTGTCTATAATAGCTGCAATCTTAGTTTCTACATCTGTTCTCTCAATTTTCAATTCTGTTTCTCGGTTCAAGATTTCTTTTTTAATCACATCTAAATCCAATTTTCCATACAGTTTCTCATATGTTGATTCAATTTCACTTTTCTTTGATTCGACTTTTCCACTTATTTGAGAGCATTTACCACTCACTTCATTCACTTCATTTAAAAGGCGTTCATAACTTTCCTTTAACCTGTCTAAAGCCTCCTTATTAGGAGCTCCTTCAGAAATTTTTGCTTTGTCTGGGTGTTCCATAGACCCACATACAGGACAAGGAGTGTCCTCTTGTAATTCACTTGCTAGTATTCCAGCCTGTTCATCTAAATACGCTTTATTTCCAGTATCATAAAGGTTTTTTGCAATATCCATTTTATCATATACTTCTCTATACGCTTGACGAGAACTATATAAATCCAGGTCTAATTTATCGTATTCAGATATACTTCCTTCAAGTCCAAGGATCTCATTTTCTCTAATCTCAATCTTTTCTTTCGCTGCATTAAGCTTTTGTTGCTCAATCTTTACTTCTTTTAACGATTCTAATTCAGCTGTTTTTCCTTCAACTTCGATTCTATTTGCATCAAATAGTTTATGGTTCTTTTCTAGATTATGATTTATTTCTCTAAGTGTATTCTTACTAGTCTCTATTCCACGATTTATATTATCCAATTCAGTATATTTCACAATATCGCGCTTTAATATCGTGATTTCATCTCTTAGACCATCTCTTAACTCAGATTTATTTTCTTCCAATTCTAGTTTTTTATAAAACTCTTCTCTCAAAGGCAGCTTTTCACTTAGCTCAATTCTATTACTATTTAGTATCCTCTTAGTCTTTTCAACTTCCACAGCTTTGTTTAATTTAGCATTTACAATTAACAATTCTCGTTCTGTAGATTTAAGTTCATCAGAAAGTTCCTGAATTTTTACCTTGTCTTCTTCTATCAGATTTTCTAATAGCTCTATGGTTTCTTCAGTAGTTTTCTCGCCTGATTTTGCACTTTGTATTTCAGAGTAAATAGGATTGTCCTCTTCCACCTTTATTCCATCCACAAATTGTTCAATGCTATTCTTATATCTATCCAGTTCCTTGTTTAAATCGCTACTTTCATCTCTTAATTTATACTGTAGTCTTTCATATAGTTCTGTATTAAATATCTTCCTAAATATCTTCTTTCTATCTTCAGTAGAAGCCAATAGCAGTTTTAAAAACTCACCTTGAGCAATCATAGCAATTTGCTTGTATTGATTTCTATCAATTCCTATGATTTCGTTTACTGCTTCAGTAACATCTTTTATCTTTGTGATGATTTTTCCATCTGGAAGTATAAGCTCTGCTTCAGCTTTTTGAGTAGTCATGCCGTCACCACGAAGTGCTGGTCTTTCATACTCAGGATTTCTCCTTACTCTATATTCTTTCCCACCGTATTCAAATACTAATTCTACAAAAGTTTTGGTGTCCTTTGAAGCATATTTACTCCTAAACATATTGGCATCTCTGCTTTCACCACTAGGATCGCCATAAAGAGCATAAGTTATTGCATCAAAAATAGTAGTCTTCCCAGAACCGGTATCCCCAGTAATTAAATAAAGCCCATTAGTCCCCAATTTATCTAAATCTAGAACTACTTCATCTGCATATGGACCAAATGCTGAAAGGGTTAGTTTTATAGGTCTCATAATCTTCCCTCCCATAAAGTTTCTATTAACTCATTTAAATACTCTTTCTGTTCGTCACTTACTTCCCTGTTATTCTGTAATTCATATAAATCTTCAAAGTGTTCTAGTGGAGATTTCAATTCAACTTTATCTGCACCATCTATTATATTGTCGGTCCTAGTCCTCATATTATCGTAATCAAGACGCATTATATTAGGATAAATTGTCCTAAGTTTTCCAATTGCATCAGGAATATCATCTTCGTCTGTAAGTGTTATTCTAATATAGTCTTCTACGTTAGTCTCATCATAAAATGATTTACTGGTCACTTCCATATAAGATCCCTTTATCTCCCTCATATCCCTAAGAGGAATCAATTCTTCCGTTCTTATTGCTATATCTTCTGTCTTAGTTCCAATTTCTACTATCGTAACAGACTTTTGATGATTAGCCTCTGAAAAAGAGTATTTTAATGGAGTTCCACAATATCTTATGGTATCCCTAAGAATTTTTTGAGGTCTGTGAATATGTCCCAATGCAATATAATCAAAGTCTTCAAAAATCTCACCATTTACATTATCAGATCCACCTACTGATATGGCGTCTTCTGATTCCGATGCAATAGCTCCAGTTACAAACTGATGTGTAATCAATACATTTCTCTCATTTTTTCTAAGTTCTATGCTGTTTATTGCAACCTCAACAGCATCAGAATAGTTGTTTATTTCCTCTTCTGGAAAAGCATGTCTAACATTTATCGGCTTAACAAATGGAAGTAAATAAAAATTTACTGCTCCATGTTCATCTTCTATTATAATCTCTTTGATTTTACCATCGTACACTGGTGAAATATGAACACCTTTCGCACCGAAAAGTCTTGAACCAAAAGACATTCGTTCAGCAGAATCATGATTCCCTGAAATAATCAATATTTCCAATTCTCTTTCTGAAAGTTCAAATAGAAATTCATCAAAAAGTTCCACAGCTTCTGCAGATGGAACTGATTTGTCATAAACATCACCTGCAATGATTACAACTCTTGGGTTTTCTTTATCTATAATATGCAGTATTTCATTAAGTATATATTTCTGATCTTCAATCATGGAAAACTCATTGACACGTTTTCCAATATGTAAATCAGACAAATGAATGATTTTCATAAGCACCTCTCCAAACATTTTATTAGGATTATTATATCACAAGGATATAATTTACAGCATTAAGAAAAATGAAATATTGAATTAAGAATTTTACTGATGTTTTGAATGACATAAGTCTTTATGGTTCTGCGTTTTAGGGTGTAAAAGAGGGTGCTCGAGGGAGACATGAGGGACCATACGCAAGGTCCCTTCGTCTCCTTCGAAGAAACTATGAAAACTATATGGATTTAAATCTCGAAACATTTAATTTAAGAACACAATACTCAAATAGCTACTTATATTATACTTATATTAAAGTGAGGATAGAAAGTTGCGATTATCTCTTTCATCTATCTCGTACTCTCTTCCTTTTCATCCTCCAAAGACTTAAAAATCAAATATTATAAACCAATACTCATTTACAAAACTATCACTTTATTTAAAATTCTACTGTTGTTTTAAATAACATAAGTCTTTTGATTCTGCGTTTTAGCGTGTGAGGGTGCTACAGGGGGAGTATGAGGG
>JAAYFG010000131.1 GCA_012728335.1 Tissierellia bacterium
TACTTTTCTCTTTCCTTTAAAACGTATAGTAATTGTATTGTTAAATCTGTGAACTTCGTCCCCGTTGGGAAAAGTGTGTATAATCATGAATTGTTCCTCCAAAAATATTGTACTACCATATATAATATACTAAAATCAATATTTTTGAACAGTAAAAATACAAATTTAGATGTTTGTGGTTAAAAGCAGTATTTAATTGAGAAGAGATGCAAATAGACTTGACAAAATGATAGATTTATCCTATAATTTAATAGTTGTATAGTATTTGCGGGAGTGGCGGAATTGGCAGACGCGCTAGACTTAGGATCTAGTGTCATTGACGTGGGGGTTCAAGTCCTCTTTCCCGCACCAATAATTGTTCTAATGAACATGAGAACAGACTGGTTTTCCAGTCTGTTTTTGTATACTTATATGGATAGACATATTATTGTGAGATTATATGATAAAAAGGCATCTCAAAGGGGTAGAAACATAATTGAGATAGAGGTAGCTTAGCATAAAATCATGAAACTATGTAAATTATGATAGAAGCTATAAATTTTTAAGACTACACAATAATATATATGGCGGAGGAATATACATGAACAAGATGAAAAAAGTGCTAACTTTAATACTAGCGACGTTTTTGATAGTAGGTTTAGTCGGATGTGGTTTAAAAACTAGTAAAGAAGAAAGCAATACTGATCCGACTGAAGAAATAGTAGAAAAAACACCTGAAGAAGTAGGAGAAGAATTAGCAGAAACTCCTCAGGAGGAATATGCAGAAGAAAACTTTAGATTGGTACAAGAGAATTGGCCTCATATGGATAGCATTTGGCCTGAACTTGACTATAATAATCACAATTTCCTATTATTTTACAATGACGGTGAAAAAACACCTGAAGGTTGGGTAATAAATGCAGAGAAAATTGAAAAACTATCTGAAGACGTTATAAAAAGTTTAGAAATTCCACAAGTAAGAGCATATAATCAGTTGGAGTTTGAAGGGAAACCTTCAATAGCAATATCCTTTAATGATGAATTGATGAATCCTGTAGACGAAGGAACTGGAAACTTTACTTATGATTTGGCAACTCATGAGTTGATACATTTTTATCACCAAGAAGACTTAAAGTCTCCTGAAGGCAATGTTGAAAGTAGAGCGGCTTCATATCCACTAGATCCAACTCCAAGGATATATAGAGGAATGGTACTGAAAAGCTTAGTAGATGCATATGACAATCCAGAACAAAGAGATGAATATTTAGGCATTGCTAAGTATTGGAGTAATATTTGGGAAAGTGAATTTCCTACGGAAAAGGAAACTATAGCAGCTACAGAAGTTTCGGAAGGTGCACCAAGATATATTGAAACATTAGGTGAAGTTGCTAATCCAGACATTACTACTGAAGTTAGAGATGAAAGAATAAGAATTCATCTAGATTACTTCTTAAAAGAAATACCTGAAAGTCGTTTAGATAGTGAACCTTATGCGATAGGTGCTGTGAGTGGATTGCTATTAGATGAGATAAATCCAGATTGGAAGAACGACTACTTTATCAATAATAAAGCTCCAATAGATATATTGTTGGGCAATATTGAACCTCTTGAAAGTAAAATGGATGATGAAATTAAAGATAGCATTGAAAAGAACGTAAATGATAAAAATACTGCGGTTAAACCTAAATTTGATGCTTTTGATGAAATTATGAACAATAAAAAAGTTCCGGTAGTAATACTAAATGAAGAGTTTGCAAATGGAGCTTTCATAATGGAAGGAAGTTATAATTATAAAGGATATGAAATAACTGTAGAAACTACAGGAGGGTTCACAGTAGATGGTAAGCCGTTTAATATAGACAAAGCATTGATGTTTTATGAAGCAAAACCTGACTCAAATATAACAGTTGGAATTATAGGAGACTATTCATTTGAGGACTCTATTTTGAAAGTGGATAATGAATACTTAAAGTGTGAGATTCCAGCTACAAAAACAGAAGATGCTGATGGTAGAATAGTATTTACCATGGGAAAATAGTCTAATATAGAAACAAACGATGAACTTACAGGGGTAGCAGATTGGCTACTCCTTTATTATGAATAATTGAGCATTTTGAGAACTGGTAAGACATGTGATATTAGGTAGATATAAGAGGGATGTTGACTTATGATTATTCTAATGATATTTTAGTATTGAATTATGTCTTTTATATATGCTTGAATTAGTGATAGATGGGTATTTTAATCATTATGATAATATATTGGACTAAAGATTGATTTTACAGTTTCAATATAATATAGTATTATGCCTAATAGTAGATTTTTTCACTTATATGACACATAAATAGTTTATAATACTGTGTAAATTATGGGTATATTTATTGTAGGAAAGATTTACTGATTGTACTCAAATTTCTAACATTGAAATCAACTATGTTCATTTGAATATAGTTTTTCTTGTATAATATAGATTGGAGACAGAGGATGAATAAAATAAGAGATACAATTGCTCGATTCATGTATGGACGTTATGGAGTAGACGAATTAAATAATTTTTTGATGGTTCTAGCATTAGTTTTAAACTTTGTAGGACTATTTAATAGGGGAAATAGGGGAGGAAGTATACTTTCTTCAATATCATTATTCCTATTTGTTTTTCTTATCTTTAGGATGTTCTCAAAGGATGTGGGAAAGAGAAGTGCTGAAAATAGAAAGTTTTTAGATTCTACCAAGCCATTGAGAAACAGATTATTTGTATTTAAGATGCAGTGGAAAGACAGAAAAACACATAGATATGTAAAATGTGAAAATTGTGGTACATACAATAGGGTACCAAAAAATCTGGGTAAAATAAAGATAAGATGTAATAGGTGTAAACACGAATTTATCAAAAGAGTTTAAATGCTTTAAGGTAGGCAAAAATGCCATTTAAAATCCTTGTTATGAAGTGGTTTTGTGGTATAATAACAAATGAATGTTTAATTGATTGGAGGAAGTCAGATGACTGAAATATTAAAAAAAGAAGGTAATAAGGTATTTTTCAATATCGAACTAGATGCTGAAACTATAGACAGTGCGGAAAAAACAGTATACAACCAAAATAAAGGTAAATTTAGCTTACCAGGATTTAGAAAAGGTAAAGTACCTAGAAAGATGATTGAATTAACTTATGGACCAGATGTGTTCTTTGAAGATGCAATTAATCTTATATTACAAGATAAATATGATGAAGCTATCGAAGAATTAGGACTAGAAGTTGTAGCTCATCCTAATATAAACATCAATGAAGAATATGAAAAAGGGAAACCAGTTCTTCTTGAAATAGATGTTGAAGTAAAACCTGAAATAGTTTTAGGTGATTATTCTAAAATTGAATTAGAAGATGTAGTTTATGAAGTTACTGAAGAATTAGTAAATTCAGAATTAGAACAAGCTAGAGCTATGGCTGCAAGAGTTGTAAATGTAGACGACAGAGCAGTTCAAGACGGCGATTTAGTTAATATAAACTATGCAGGAGAAATAGATGGCGTTCCTTTTGATGGTGGAACAGCTGAAAACTTTGATTTAAAAATAGGTTCAGGACAATTTATTGCTGGATTTGAAGAGCAATTAGTAGGTAAGGAAAAAGGAGAACATGTAGAAGTTGTAGTTACATTCCCAGAAGATTATCATGGAGAAGATGTAGCTGGGAAAGAAGCTCATTTCCATGTAGATATCAATAATATTTCTTACGAAGAACTTCCAGAACTTGATGATGAATTCGTAAAAGACATTAGTGAATTCGCCACTTTAGAAGAATATAAAAACTCTGTTAAATCTAATTTAGAATTACAAATGGGTGAAAGAAGCGATAAAGAAAAGAGAGATAAAGTAGTTGAAGCTGTAGTTGAAGCAGCTGAATTTGATCTTCCTGAAGCTATGGTTGATTCACAAGTTAATTTTGAATTAAATAACTTTGCATATACACTTCAAGCTCAAGGTATTGATTTCAATCAATATATGGAACTTACAGGTGGATCTTTAGAATCTTTAAAAGATCATTTCAGACCGAATTCAACTAAGAATTTGAGATCTCAATTAGTTCTTGAAGCTATTGGTGAAGCAGAGAAAATAGAAGTTACTGATGAAGAACTAGATGCTGAAATCGAAAGAACAGCAGACCTTTATAATCCTGAGACTGATGAAGAAAGAAAAGACATTGTTGACAGCTTAAAAGAAAATGCTGAGAATATCAGAGAAGGTTTAAAAGAGAAAAATACAATTGACTTCCTTATGAGCAAAGCTATTTTCAAATAGGGAAATGGAGGTAAATTATGGCATTGATTCCTATGGTAGTCGAGCAGACTAATCGTGGAGAGAGATCATATGATATTTATTCGAGATTATTAAAAGATAGAATTATATTTCTAAGTGGAGAAATAAATGATGATGTTGCTGATTTAATAGTTGCACAATTACTATTTTTAGAAGCTGAAAATCCAGAAAAAGATATTCAAATTTATATTAATAGTCCAGGTGGTTCTGTAAGTGCAGGATTTGCAATTTACGACACAATGCAATATATTAAAGCAGATGTTTCTACTATTTGTATTGGTAGAGCAGCTTCTATGGGGGCGTTTTTACTTGCAGCAGGAACTAAAGGCAAGAGATTTGCATTGCCTAATGCTGATATTATGATTCACCAACCACTTGGTGGCGCTCAAGGACAAGCATCAGATATAAAAATTCAAGCTGAGAAGATACTGTTTATAAAAGATCAAATCAATAAAATCCTTTCCGAGAGAACTGGACAATCTATTGATAAAATTGCATTTGATACTGATAGAGATTATTATATGAGTTCGGAAGAGGCAGTAGAATATGGACTTATTGACAAAGTTATAGTTAATAAGTAATAGGAAGGTGATTTAATGCCTAAAGATATACACGAAGATGGACTTTTGAGATGCTCTTTTTGTGGAAAATCTCAAAATGAAGTAGAAAGAATAGTTACAGGTCCAAATGTATATATTTGTAATGAATGTATAGACCTTGGAAAAGAAATAATTGACAATGATATATATAGAGCAGAAAGAACTGATTTGACGATTCCAAAGCCAGCTGAAATAAAAGCTATTTTGGATGAGTATGTAATTCAACAAGAACACGCCAAGAGATCTCTTGCAGTGGCTGTTTACAATCACTATAAGAGAATTCATAGTAGCCAGCAAAATGATGTTGAACTACAAAAGAGTAATATCCTTATGGTTGGACCAACTGGTTCAGGTAAGACATTGCTTGCTCAAACACTTGCTGATATCCTAAAAGTTCCGTTTGCAATTGCAGATGCGACGACTCTTACTGAAGCTGGATACGTTGGTGAAGATGTTGAAAATGTTATACTGAAATTAATCCAAGCTGCTGATTATGATATTGAATTGGCAGAAAAGGGTATAATCTATATAGATGA
>JAAYFG010000132.1 GCA_012728335.1 Tissierellia bacterium
CCTAACTCGTGAAGAGAGAGCACAAGCTGCCGAAAGTAATATTTTTGCATTACTAGACGAAAAGCAAAGAGATTTTATATCATTTGTACTTAGCAAGTATGTAGAAGCAGGTGTAGATGAGTTATCTCAAGATAAACTCCCCATATTGCTTAAGAATAAATATCAATCATTTGAGGATGCAAAAGAAGTTCTTGGCGATGAGGCAAGCATTAGCAAAGTGTTTATCGAATTTCAGAAGCATTTGTATGGGGGGAGGATTGCGTGATGGAAACTGAAATTATGTTATAATAGTTAGTGGCTTTCGAATTATAGTGCATAGGAGTACTTGATGACGACTTTAATCTAAAACAATATAATACAATACAATATGGAACTAAAAGAACCTAATATCTTAAACGAACCCAAAGAAAATTGGGGTGGAGCTTGGACTGAAAAGAAACTAGATGCATTTACAAAATATGTAAGGTCGTATCTAACTATTTTAAATAAAAATAAACATTGGGAAACTATATATTTCGATGGTTTCGCAGGGTGTGGAACACGTAAGAAAAAAGAAAATACTGAACTTTACTTACAATTATTATCAGAAGAAGAAGA
This sequence comes from Tissierellia bacterium, assembly GCA_012728335.1. Classification (GTDB taxonomy): domain Bacteria; phylum Bacillota; class Clostridia; order Tissierellales; family Peptoniphilaceae; genus JAAYFG01. Next base: position 598 of record JAAYFG010000132.1, read on the forward strand.
ACATATCTATAAAGGTGCCGCCGAAAGGGTACTTAGTATTGAAAACCTATCTTTTGATTACTATTACTTTATTGATAAAAACGAAAAAGCAATAACTAAGTTACAGAACAAACTGAATAGTAAGTTCCCTAACATAAAACCTATATGCAGAAACGATGATGTAAACGAACAATTAAAGCTTCTTAGTGAAGCATTAGAAACAAACAAGTACGCAGCATTAATTTTTCTAGATCCTTTCGGAATGCAAATAGATTGGGACTCGATAGCTAACTTAAAAGGAACTCGTTCTGATATTTGGATTTTAGTTCCTACAGGAGTTATAATTAATAGACTATTAGACAAAAAAGGAGAATTAAAGAATAGTGCAAAGCTAGAATCATTCTTCGGACTTTCAAAAAACGAAGTAAAAGATTACTTTTACACACAAGAAACTACAAATACATTATTTGGAGAAGAAGAAATAGTTACAAAAGTTTCTGAGCCAATTGAAAAGATTGCCAAGCTATATGTAAAGCGATTAGGAACTATATGGAAGTTTGTAACTAAAAGTCCTTTGGTTCTATATAACTCTAAGGGTACGCCTATATTTCACTTTGTTTTTGCATCTAATAGCGTAGTAGCAGTTAAGATAGCAAAACAAATAATTGACAAAACATAAAAAGACATGACACATAAAATAGAATGGACAGAACGTACTTGGAACCCCACAGCAGGATGTACCAAAGTAAGCTCAGGATGTAAGAACTGCTATGCTGAGACTATGGCAAAGCGCTTGCAAGCAATGGGTGTAAATGGATATGAGAATGGATTTAAGTTCAACATAGTACCCAGCCGATTGAACGATCCATATAAAAGAAAGAAACCAACCGTTTATTTCTTAAACTCTATGAGTGATATATTTCACGAAGAGATGCCTGAAGACTATCTAGACCAAATATTTGATGTGATAGAGGATACACCTCATCACACATATCAAGTATTGACTAAGCGTGCAGATAAAATGAAAGAGTATTTCTCAAAGCGATCTGTACCAAAGAATATATGGCTAGGAGTTACTGTAGATAATAAAAGACAAGGATTACCTAGAATTGATAAGTTACGAGACATACAAGCCACAGTACTTTTCTTGTCAGTTGAACCACTCCTTGAAGACTTAGGAGAAATGAATCTAACCAATATAGATTGGGTTATTGTAGGTGGCGAAAGCGGACCAAAAGCAAGACCTATGGATAAGGAATGGGTACTGAACATTAAGCAACAATGCGACGACAAAGATATAGCATTCTTTTTCAAACAGTGGGGCACTTGGGGAGCAGACAAGATAAAGAGAAACAAAAAACTTAATGGCAAGGA